>NZ_JBSGYQ010000001.1:125687-319229 GCF_053610585.1 Streptomyces sp. NPDC054887
CCCCTTGGGGGGGGGGCGGCGGGTTGCGGGGCCCTAAACCCCCCGGCGGGCCGCCCCCCCCCGGGGGGTCCCCCCCCCCCGACGTGACGGTGTCACGGAGGGTCAGCGGTCGACGATGCGGTCGAACTGCGTCGTCGTGTGGCGCAGATGGGCCACCAGCTCCTCGCCGACCTTCGGCTCCTGCGCGTCCGAGGGGACGAACAGGATCGAGACCTGCATGTGCGGCGGCTCGGCGAACCAGCGCTGCTTGCCGGCCCACACGAACGGCGCGAGGTTGCGGTTCACCGTGGCCAGGCCGGCCCGCGCCACGCCCTTGGCGCGCGGCATCACACCGTGCAGGGCCTTGGGCGCCTCCAGGCCGACACCGTGCGACGTACCGCCCGCCACGACCACGAGCCAGCCGTCCGAGGCCGCCTTCTGCTGGCGGTAGCCGAACCGGTCGCCCTTGGACACCGGGGTCACGTCCAGGACCGAGCCGCGGTACTCCGTCGCCTCGTGGTCGCCCAGCCACAGCCGGGTGCCGATCCGCGCGCGGAACCGCGTCTGCGGGAACTGCTGCTGCAACCGGGCCAGTTCGTCGGCCTTCAGGTGGCTGACGAACATCGTGTGCAGCGGAAGACGGGCGGCGCGCAGCCGGTCCATCCACCCGATGACCTCCTCGACCGCGTCCGAGCCGTCGGTGCGGTCCAGCGGCAGGTGCAGGGCGAAGCCCTCCAGGCGCACGTCCTCGATCGCCGCGTGCAGCAGTCCGAGTTCCTCCTCCTTCACGCCGTGCCGCTTCATCGAGCTCATGCACTCGATGACGACGCGGGCGCCGACCAGCGCGTGCACACCGTCGACGGACGACACCGAACGCACCACCCGGTCCGGCAGCGGCACCGGCTCCTCACCGCGCCGGAACGGCGTCAGGACGAGCAGGTCACCACCGAACCAGTCCTTGATGCGGGCGGCTTCGTAGGTGGTGCCGACGGCGAGGATGTCCGAGCCGAAGCGGGTCGCCTCGTCGGCGAGCCGCTCGTGACCGAAGCCGTAGCCGTTGCCCTTGCAGACCGGCACGATTCCGGGGAACTGGTCGAGCACGGACTTCTGGTGCGCCCGCCAGCGCGCGGTGTCGACGTAGAGGGTGAGCGCCATGGCCGGTCCGGAACCTTTCTGGTGGCAGCGGTGTGTCAGAGGTGTTGAGGGGCGAACGGTGCTGGTGCGGGGACCAGCGAGTATCAGCGGCGCGACATGTACATGTCGAGAGCCTTGTGGAGCATCTTGTTCAGCGGGAAGTCCCACTCGCCGACGTACTCCACGGCCTCCCCGCCCGTGCCCACCTTGAACTGGATCAGGCCGAACAGGTGGTCCGTCTCGTCCAGGGAGTCCGAGATGCCCCGGAGGTCGTACACGGTCGCGCCCATCGCGTACGCGTCGCGCAGCATCCGCCACTGCATCGCGTTCGACGGCCGGACCTCACGGCCGATGTTGTCCGAGGCGCCGTACGAGTACCAGACGTGTCCACCCACGACCAGCATCGTCGCCGCGGACAGGTTCACCCCGTTGTGACGGGCGAAGTACAGCCGCATGCGGTTCGGGTCCTCGGCGTTCAGGACCGACCACATACGCTGGAAGTACGAGAGCGGCCGCGGACGGAACCGGTCACGCACAGCGGTGATCTCGTACAGCCGCTGCCACTCGGCAAGATCCTCGTAACCGCCCTGCACGACCTCGACACCGGCCTTCTCGGCCTTCTTGATGTTCCGCCGCCACAACTGGTTGAAGCCCTTGAGGACATCGTCGAGCGAACGGTTCGCCAGCGGCACCTGGTACACGTAACGCGGCTGCACGTCGCCGAAGCCGGCCCCGCCGTCCTCGCCCTGCTGCCAGCCCATCTTCCGCAGACGGTCCGCCACTTCGAAGGCGCGCGGCTCGATGTGCGTCGCCTCGATGTCCCGCAGGCGCTTCACGTCCGGGTCCTGAATGCCGGCCTTGATGGCGGGCGCGTCCCAGCGGCGGATGACCACCGGCGGGCCCATCTTCACGGAGAAGGCGCCCTGCTGCTTGAGGTGCGCCAGCATCGGCTGCAGCCAGTCGTCCAGATTCGGCGCGTACCAGTTGATCACCGGACCCTCGGGCAGGTACGCGAGATAGCGCTTGATCTTCGGCAGCTGCCGGTAGAGCACCAGGCCGGCGCCGACCAGCTGACCGCCCTGGTCGAACCAGCCAAGGCTCTCCGACCGCCACTCCGTCTTCACATCGGCCCATGCCGGGACCTGGCAGTGGCTCGCCGCGGGCAGGCTCTGGATGTACGCCAGATGCTGCTCTCGGCTGATGGTCCTCAGGGTCAGGCTCATGACGGGGCGCTCCTCGGCAGGTCTGTCCCCATGGGATCAGGGGCTCCGGCTCTCGCGCCGAAGCCTACTGCGCCCAAGGAGCGCCCCGACTGGCCGCTGACCCAGCCGGACCTATCCGAGGACCCCGCCGAACAGACCGCCGTGCGCCATGCCGAGGAAGAAGCCCACCGCGGACGCCCCCAGGCCGACGATCATCGGGAACCGCTCACGCGTCGTGGCCGAGATGAACTGGCCGTACGCACCCGTGAGGATGCCGACCAGCCCTGTCCACGAGCTGAGCAGGTGCAGGTTGTGGAACATCGCCGAGACGAAGGCGATCGCGCCCAGCACGAGCGTCACCGCGAGCAGCGTGTCCTGGAGCGGATGTGGCTTGCCGTCGGTCTCGAAGAGGGAGCTCGTGGAGTGTCGTCGCATTGCCTGCGCCATGGGGCACCTCCTGCTGGAAGGCGGCGAACGTGATGCCGCACACACCCGATGTGTACAGATTGTGGCCCCTCACAGCCGGATTTCAACCGGAAGGCGTTGAGCAGGTAGTCTGTACGGTCTGCACCGGTGTCTGCCCTGCCAGAAAACGAGCCCCCTCCCTCACGGAAGGCGGCGTGTCAGTGGCGGCCGATACCGTTGCGTACGCATCACGACCCTCCTGCCACGGAACGACCGTGGCCGCTGAGTCCAAAGGAGGTGGGTTCCACATGCGTCACTACGAAGTGATGGTCATCCTCGACCCCGATCTCGAGGAGCGCGCTGTCTCCCCGTTGATCGAGAACTTCCTCTCCGTCGTCCGCGAGGGCAACGGAAAGGTCGAGAAGGTCGACACCTGGGGCCGTCGTCGTCTGTCCTACGAGATCAAGAAGAAGCCCGAGGGCATCTACTCGGTCATCGACCTCCAGGCCGAGCCTGCGGTCGTCAAGGAGCTCGACCGACAGATGAACCTGAACGAGTCGGTCCTCCGGACCAAGGTCCTCCGCCCCGAAACCCACTGAGCTCAGTAGCTCAGCGGTAATCGGGTCCGAGTAGCAACAAGCAGCCAGCAGCAATCCCCGCCGAGAGGTTCACCCATGGCAGGCGAGACCGTCATCACGGTCGTCGGCAATCTCGTCGACGACCCCGAGCTGCGCTTCACCCCGTCCGGTGCGGCGGTCGCGAAGTTCCGTGTCGCGTCCACTCCCCGCATCTTCGACAAGCAGACCAATGAGTGGAAGGACGGCGAAGGCCTGTTCCTCACCTGCTCGGTCTGGCGTCAGGCGGCGGAGAACGTCGCAGAGTCGCTTACGCGAGGCATGCGCGTCGTCGTTCAGGGCCGGCTCAAGCAGCGGTCCTACGAAGACCGCGAGGGCGTCAAGCGCACGGTCTACGAGCTGGACGTCGAAGAAGTCGGCCCCAGCCTCAAGACGGCCACGGCCAAGGTCACCAAGACCACCGGCCGAGGCGGTCAGGGCGGGTACGGCGGCGGCCAGCAGGGCGGTCAGGGCGGCGGCAACTGGGGCGGAGCCCCCGGCGGCGGCGGCCAGCAGGGTGGCGGCGCTCCCGCCGACGACCCCTGGGCCAGCAGTGCACCGGCCGGCGGCGGACAGCAGCAGGGCGGCGGCGGCTGGGGCGGAAGCTCCGGCGGCGCCGGCGGCGGCTACTCGGACGAGCCCCCCTTCTAGGGCGGGCCCGTACACCACTTCTTGATCACACAGGAGAAACACCATGGCGAAGCCGCCTGTGCGCAAGCCTAAGAAGAAGGTCTGCGCATTCTGCAAGGACAAGGTCACGTACGTGGACTACAAGGACACGAACATGCTGCGGAAGTTCATTTCCGACCGCGGCAAGATTCGTGCCCGCCGCGTGACCGGCAACTGCACGCAGCACCAGCGTGACGTCGCCACGGCAGTCAAGAACAGCCGTGAGATGGCGCTGCTGCCCTACACGTCCACCGCGCGATAAGGGAAGGGTGACCGAAAAATGAAGATCATCCTCACCCACGAGGTCTCTGGCCTCGGCACTGCCGGCGACGTCGTTGACGTCAAGGACGGCTACGCCCGCAACTACCTGGTCCCGCGCGGTTTCGCGATCCGCTGGACCAAGGGCGGCGAGAAGGACGTGGCGCAGATCCGCCGCGCCCGCAAGATCCACGAGATCGCGACCATCGAGCAGGCCAACGAGATCAAGGCCAAGCTCGAAGGCGTGAACGTGCGTCTGGCCGTTCGCTCCGGCGACGCCGGCCGTCTCTTCGGCTCCGTCACCCCGGCCGACGTCGCTTCGGCGATCAAGGCCGCCGGTGGCCCCGAGGTCGACAAGCGCCGCGTTGAGCTGGGCGCCCCGATCAAGACCCTCGGCTCGCACCAGGTCTCCGTGCGTCTGCACGCCGAGGTCGCCGCGAACCTGGGCGTCGAGGTCGTCGCCGCCTAAGCACTGCGCATCGCAGAGCAGTCAGAAGGGCCGCACCCCACGGGGTGCGGCCCTTCGTCGTTTCACGTGAAACACGGTTCCACGTGAAACACGCAGACTCTCCGCGCGCCCCACGCCTCACGCCTTGTTCAGCGCGTGGCGCCCGTGACGATCCAACGCCCCGAACGCGCGCGCAGCCACAGCGTCAGCATCCGTACCACCATCATGAGCGTCATCGCCCACCACAGGGCGGTCAGACCCCCGCCGAGCACCGGCACCAGCAACGCCACCGGGGTGAAGACAGCGAGCGTCGCCAGCATGGCCCACGCCAGATATGGACCGTCCCCGGCTCCCATCAGCACACCGTCCAGCACGAAGACGATGCCCGCGATCGGCTGCGACAGCGCCACCACCAGCAAGGCCGGCAACAACGCGTCCCGGACGACCTCGTCACTCGTGAACAACGGAATGAACAACGGCCGTGACACCGCCACCAGGACCCCTAGCACCACCCCGGAGACGATGCCCCACTGCACCATCCGCCGGCACGCCTCCCGAGCCCCCTTGGGGTCGTCGGCTCCCAGGTACCGGCCGATGATCGCCTGTCCCGCGATCGCGATCGCGTCGAGGGCGAACGCCAGCAGACTCCACAGCGCCAGCAGGATCTGATGCGCCGCGACATCCGCGTCCCCGAGGCGCGCGGCCACCGCGGTGGCGATCATCAGCACAGCACGCAGCGACAGCGTGCGGACCAGCAGCGGTGCGCCGGCTTGGGCGCAGGCCCGGATGCCGGCGGCGTCGGGCCGCAGGGACGCTCCGTGCTTCCTTGCACCGCGGACCACCACCACGAGGTACACGGCGGCCATCCCGCACTGGGCGATCACCGTGCCCCACGCGGAACCGGCGATCCCCAGCCCGGCCCCATACACGAGGCCCACGTTGAGGACCGCGTTCGCGGTGAAGCCGCCGACGGCGACGTACAGCGGTGTCCTCGTGTCCTGGAGCCCGCGCAGAACGCCGGTGGCCGCGAGGACCACGAGCATCGCGGGAATGCCGAGACTGGAGATCCGCAGATACGTGACGGCGTACGGAGCCGCGGTACCGGAGGCGCCGAAGAGGTCGATCAGCCAGGGCGCGGCGGGCAGAACCACCGCGATCACCGCGACGCCGAGGAGGAGCGCCAGCCAGATCCCGTCCATGCCCTGCCGGATGGCGGCCTGGAGGTCGCCCGCGCCGACGCGGCGGGCGACCGCGGCGGTGGTGGCGTACGCGAGGAAGACGAACACGCTCACGGCGGTCATGAGAAGCGCGGCGGCGATGCCGAGACCGGCGAGCTGGGGGGTGCCGAGGTGACCGATGACGGCACTGTCGACCATCACGAAGAGGGGCTCGGCGACCAGGGCGCCGAAGGCCGGAAGAGCCAGCGAGATGATCTCGCGGTCGTGCCGGCGTCGGCGGGCCTTCGCTGCCGTGGGGGCCTGAGTCATGAGGTCAATCTAATCTTCCACAGGTAATGGACGCAATGGCCCTGAGGCCCTTACGGATGGGTGCTTTCCGGGTTCGGTCGTGCGCAGTTTTTTCTGATCTTGCACCAGGGGCCGAAGTTTTTCTTCCCCACAGCCGGTGGATGGAGAAACGCCAGGTCAGGGGGGTTCGGGCGGAGGCGGTATGAGTTTGTCCACAGTGCTGTCCCCCGGTCCGTGCACAGGTTCTGGGGACTTCTCCACAGCAACTGGGTTCTCGTCCACATGGCCTGTGGATAACCAGATTGGCTGACGGTGCCGACGGGCCTACCGTTGTGCGGCGCCCGCCTTCCGTTCCGGCCCCGGAAGCTCGTCGAACTTGATGCGCCGGAACCGGAGTCGGGCGTCTTATTTGTCAGAGCCGTGCCGTAAGAAAGAGTGGCACAGCGAGGTCCGCGCTGCGGACGGGAGGAGGTGGCCCGGTGAGCATTTCCGAGCCATTGGACGACCCCTGGGCCGACAGCGGTCCCGGTGACCGTCTGCCCTCCCGTCGTCGTCGCGGCGAAGGCAGGGGCCGCGACGAACAGCACGACCGCGGTGGTGAGGGCGGTGGCTGGGAAGGCGGCTCCCCCGCGTTCGAGCGGGTGCCCCCGCAGGACCTGGACGCGGAGCAGTCCGTTCTCGGCGGCATGCTGCTCTCCAAGGACGCCATTGCGGACGTGGTGGAGATCCTCAAGGGCCACGACTTCTACCGCCCGGCGCACGAGACGGTCTATACGGCGATCCTCGACCTGTACGCCAAGGGGGAGCCGGCCGACCCCATCACGGTGGGCGCCGAGCTGACCAAGCGCGGCGAGATCACGAAGGTGGGCGGCGCCTCGTACCTGCACACCTTGGTGCAGACGGTGCCGACCGCGGCCAACGCGGAGTACTACGCGGAGATCGTCCACGAGCGGGCCGTGCTGCGCCGGCTGGTCGAGGCGGGTACGAAGATCACGCAGATGGGATACGCGGCCGACGGCGACGTCGACGACATCGTGAACGCCGCCCAGGCGGAGATCTACGCCGTCACCGAGCAGCGCACCAGCGAGGACTACCTTCCGCTCGGCGACATCATGGAGGGGGCGCTCGACGAGATCGAGGCGATCGGTTCGCGTACGGGCGAGATGACCGGTGTGCCGACAGGTTTCACCGACTTCGACTCGCTCACCAACGGTCTGCATCCCGGCCAGATGATCGTCATCGCGGCCCGTCCCGCCATGGGCAAGTCGACGCTCGCGCTGGACTTCGCGCGGGCCTGCTCGATCAAGAACAATCTGCCGAGCGTGATCTTCTCGCTCGAAATGGGGCGCAACGAGATCGCGATGCGTCTGTTGTCGGCGGAGGCCCGGGTGGCGCTGCACCACATGCGGTCGGGCACGCTGACGGACGAGGACTGGACGAGGCTGGCGCGCCGGATGCCGGACGTCTCGCAGGCGCCGCTGTACATCGACGATTCTCCGAACCTGTCGATGATGGAGATCCGGGCGAAGTGCCGCCGGTTGAAGCAGCGCAACGACCTGAAGCTGGTCATCATCGACTACTTGCAGCTGATGCAGTCCGGTGGTTCGAAGCGGGCGGAGAGCCGCCAGCAGGAGGTTTCGGACATGTCGCGAAACCTCAAGCTGCTGGCGAAGGAGCTGGAGCTCCCGGTGATCGCGCTCTCGCAGCTGAACCGTGGTCCGGAGCAGCGTACGGACAAGAAGCCGATGGTGTCCGACCTGCGTGAGTCGGGCTCGATCGAGCAGGACGCCGACATGGTGATCCTGCTGCACCGTGAGGACGCGTACGAGAAGGAGTCGCCGCGTGCGGGCGAGGCGGACCTGATGGTGGCCAAGCACCGTAATGGTCCGACGGCGACGATCACGGTGGCGTTCCAGGGCCACTATTCGCGGTTCGTGGACATGGCGCAGATCTGATCCGTACCTCGCCGGCGCGCGGTCGGGCGGTCGGTTCTTGACCGGCCACTCGGTCGGTGTCCGCCGTAGATCTTGCCCGAGCGGGGTGGTCCGTCTCGGGCGGGCCGGGTGCGGGGCGGCGGTCTAGCGCTCGCCGGTCTCTGTTTCGTAGGGGAGGCGGGCGAGTGGGGCGTTCTGCTGGAAGAAGGTCTTGGCGCGGATCATCGCGCGTTCGTCGTCGCGGACTTGGCCGGGGCGGGAGCCGTTGCCGAGCAGCAGGCCGCCGAAGCGCATCCGCATGTAGGCCGCCGTGTTGGTGAGGGTGGTCGCCAGGCCTTCGGCGACGCTTTCGTGCCGGTCGGCCATGACCGTCACTCCCCACAGGGTGCGTCCGGCCATCCGATGCTGGAAGTCGAGGCCGGGCACTGCCAGCCAGCCCGACCAGTAGTCGAGGTAGCGCTTGGTCTGGGCGGAGAGGGTGTACCAGTAGAGCGGGGAGGCGATGACGATGTCGGTGGCCGCCAGAGTGGCTTCGCGCAGGGTCTCTTCGGTCTCCCCGACGGTCCAGGAGTCGCTCTCGTGGCGTCCGTCCTGGAAGTCGGGCAGTGGGAGGCGGGTCAGGTCCACCCAGTGTTGCGGAGTGCCGGCGGGCAGTTGGTCGGCGGCGGCCCGGGCGAGTATCTCGGTGTTGCCGTCGGGGCGGGCGCTGCCGAGGACGAAGAGGAACGAGCGGTCGGGGCCGCTGGTCGTGTCGGTGGTCATGTCTGCTCCAGGGCGAGGGGGCGGTCCTTCGCTACCAACTGGCTTGCGTCCCGGGCCTATTCCGTAATGGGCTCGACTGGGCGGGATGGTGCCGGTAGGTGTTGACCATGAACTCACCGCTCGAAGAGCTCCTTCCCGGCACTCGCCGTGCCCTTCTGCACCGCATCGCCACCGCGCAGACGGAGGGCAGGGCGCCCTCCTTCGTCGCCGCAGTGCAGCGTGATGGGCGGGTGGTGTGGACGGGTGCCCGTACGTGTGTCGAGGGACACGGTCCGGACGCGCACACGCAGTACCGGATCGGTTCGATCACCAAGACGTTCACCGCGGTGCTGGTGCTGCGGCTGCGTGACGAGGGGTTGCTCGACCTGGGTGATTCGCTGGAGAAGCACCTGCCGGGTACGGGGGTGGGCGAGGTGACGGTGGCGCAACTGCTGTGCCACACCGCTGGTTTGGCGGCGGAGACGCCCGCGCCTTGGTGGGAGCGGACGCCGGGGTCCCTGCGTCCTGGGCTCGCCGATGTGCTGGGTGAGCAGGGGCGACTGCATCCGGTCGGGCGTACTCACCATTACTCCAACCCGGGCTACACCCTGCTGGGCCGGCTCGTCGAAGCGGTACGGGGGCGGCCGTGGGCGGAGGTGTTGCGGCGGGAGATTCTTGAGCCGCTGGGCATGCGGCGTACGAGTGCGGACCCCGAAGGGCCGCACGCGGGCGGCTGGGCGGTGCATCCGTGGGCCGATGTGATCTTGCCGGAGCCGGCCGTGGATCTCGGGGTGATGGCTGCCGCCGGTCAGCTCTGGTCGACGACGGCCGATCTGTGCCGGTTCGCCGGCTTCCTTGCCGTCGGTGACGAGAGGGTGCTGAGCGCCGCGTCCGTGCGGGAGATGCGTACGCCCGCCGCGCCTCCGGCGCCTGGGGAGACCGGGGGGTACGGGCTCGGGTTGCAGATCGTGCAGAGTGGTGGGCGGACGCTGGTGGGCCACTCGGGTTCGCTGCCGGGCTTCGTCGCCGGTCTGTGGATCAGTGTGGAGGACGGGCTGGCCGCGGTGGCGTTGACCAATGCGACGTCGGGGTTGTCGGCTCCGGCGGTGGCTGCGGATCTGATCCGTATCGTTGCCGAGGCGGAGCCGCGCATCCCTGAGCCCTGGCGTCCGTTGCCCGAGGTGGACCACGAGTTGCTGGCGCTGACGGGCCCGTGGTTCTGGGGTACGGCGCCGTACGTGCTGACGCTCGTCGCCGACCGGGGCCTGGAGCTTCAGCCGCTGCGGGGCAACGGCCGGGGCTCGTGCTTCGAGGCCCGGCCGGACGGCACCTGGGTCGGCCTCGACGGCTATCACTTGGGGGAGACGCTGCGGGTGGTGCGGCGGGAGGACGGCTCGGTGAGCCATCTGGACCTGGGGTCGTTCGTCTTCACCCGTGAGCCGTACGAGCCCGGGGACGCGGTCCCCGGAGGCGTGGATGAAGGCGGGTGGCGCGGGCTGTGATGTTTCACGTGGAACCAGGTGCTGGGGCGGGTTGCCGGTAGAGAGCGGGCGGGCCCGAAGCTGCATGCCGTGGCTGCGACTTCGGGCCCACTGCGGGACACTGCTCCGGGCGGAAGCCGTTACGGAACGCTGTTGAGGACCTGGAGGCCGGCTCCGTTGTTCCATGCCTCCAGCAGGCCGCGGTGGACAGCCGTCACTTCGTGCCGCGCGGCGAGCAGCAGCGCGTCGCGCGTGAAGGGGCAGGTGGCGACGAGGAGCGCGATGTCCGCGTTGTACTCGAGTCTGGCCATGCCGATGAACTGCTGGACGTCGCCGCTGGTGATGGTGGATCCGGGGTTGCGGGACTTGCACTGGACGACTATGCGCCGGCCGTCGGGGGTGTAGGCGACGATGTCCGCGCCCGTGTCGCCGTGGCCACCGGTGACCGTGACGCGGTCGCAGCCGTCGCGTCGGCAGAGCCAGGCGATGTGCTGTTCGAACTGACGGGGGTTCATGGCGTCGAGTGCGCCCATGGATCCGGCTGCCTCGCGCTCGCGCAGGACGCGCCGGAGGTGGGTGACTTCGTCTTCCAGGGCCCGGATGCGGCTGTGGTGTTCGCCGTCGTTGTGTACGGCGGCGTTGAGCAGCGGGACGACTGCGCGGCCGATGGTGGTGCGGCAGACGTCCTCCGCGATCTCGGTGACGCGACCGTCGGGGTGTGCGGCCATGCGCTGGTCGACGACCTCGGTGATGTGTTCGCCGAGCAGTGACGAGAGCCTGTGGACAAAGTTGTCCACAGGTGCCGGGGGCTGGTTTTCCGCGACGTCGAGCAGGTGGGTACGTACCTGACGTGCGACGATGCTGTCGCGCAGCAGCATGGCGACGTTGAGTACGGTCCTTCTCGTGAAGAGCCCGACCTGGCTCGTGTACCGGTCCACGGAGGCTCGTGCCTTGAAGGCACTGACCTCCTCACGGGTGGCGAGGCGGTAGCCGTTCGCTTCCAGTTCCTCGCGATGGTCCTGCACCAAGCTGCGGACAGCGGTTTCGAGCACCTCGAAGTAGGTGGCGACCATGTGGGTCGTCACGTGGGTGCCGTCCGGGAGCAGGGTGAGCGCTTTGACCTTGTCGAGTGCTTCCGTGCGTTGCGCGACGCTGTCGCGCAGGGTCCTGGATTCCAGCAGGGCCACTTCGTCGACCATCCCGCTCGTCTCCTCCTGGGCTCGTGAGGCCCGTCCGAGTGGGGGGCGGCATTCGGACATACGGCGGCCCCCTCTTGCGGGAGGCAACGAGCCAAACCGGATAAAGAAACGGTTTTCAGATACTCAGCTTGAATCCGACATGGGAGGCTTCGAAGCCGAGTCGCGCGTAGAAGCGGTGGGCTTCGGTGCGGGTGGCGTCGGTGGTGAGCTGGACCAGTCGGCAGTTCTGGCGTCGGGATGCGTCGATCGCCCACTCGATCAGTCGAGTGCCGAGGCCGCTGCCGCGTTCGTCGGCGTGGACGCGTACGCCTTCGATGATCGAGCGGGTGGAGCCGCGGCGGGACAGGCCGGGGACGACGGTGAGCTGGAGGGTGCCGACGACTCGGTTCTCGCGTACGGCGACGACGACATGCTGGTTGGGGTCGTCTTGGAGCCGGGCGAGGGCGGCTGTGTACGGGGTGAGGTCGTCCGGGGATTCGCGCTGTGCGCCCAAGGGGTCGTCGGCGAGCATGGCGACGATCGCCGGGAGGTCGTCGGCGGTGGCGGGGCGTATCTCAAGATCGTTCATGGGCGCAGGGTACGCAGGCCGTGGGTGCGCGTGGTTACGCGGGGACGCGCAGTTCCTCGACCGCTCTGACCAGTGGGGCGAGTTCGGCGTTCTTCGCGGCCTCGTCCAGTGCTTCGCGCAGTGCCGCGTCGTTGGTGGGGCGGGCCTCTGCCAGCAGGGCCTGGCCGGCTTCGGTGACGTCGGTGTAGATGCCGCGGCGGTCGGTTTCGCAGAGGTAGCGGGTCAGCAGTCCGCGGTCTTCGAGGCGGGTGACCAGCCGGGTGGTGGCGCTCTGGCTGAGTACGACGGCGTCGGCGACCTGCTGCATGCGGAGGTGCCCGCCGGGGCCGCTGTGCTGGCGGCTCAGGACGTCGAGGAGTGAGTACTCGCGCACGCTCAGGCCGTGCCGGCTCTGGAGGGCCTTCTCGATGTGGGAGTCGATCCTGCTGTGGAGCAGCGAGAGGGCGCACCAGCTCTGGGAGAGCGCGGTCAGGGCCGGGTCTGTCGCTGTCATGGAGCTCTCCTTGTCCGGGGCGGCGGTGAGCCCGGGATCCCAGGATAGAGGACCACCGCAATAGCCCGCGTTTGCAAATAACCCGCGTATGCAATTAATGTCGACGCTTGTTAGGCGCATGCGCACGCTATTGGGAAGGTACGGCCATGCCACTCGCACTCCTCGCCCTCGCCATCGGGGCGTTCGGGATCGGCACCACAGAGTTCGTGATCATGGGCTTGCTGCCCGAGGTCGCCGCCGACTTCGGTGTATCGATCCCCACCGCCGGCTACCTGGTCAGCGGCTACGCCCTCGGTGTCGTCTTGGGCGCTCCGCTCATGTCGGTCCTCGGCACCCGGATCTCCCGCAAGCGCATGCTCATGCTGCTGATGGGGCTGTTCATCGCCGGCAATCTGCTCTCCGCGCTCGCTCCGTCGTTCGGCGTGATGCTCGGCGGCCGCGTGGTCGCGTCGCTCGCGCACGGTGCGTTCTTCGGCATCGGCTCGATCGTCGCCGCCGACCTGGTCGCCCCCGACAAGCGCGCCGGGGCCATCGCGATGATGTTCACCGGCCTCACGGTCGCCAATGTCGTCGGTGTCCCGCTCGGCACGTTCGTCGGCCAGAGCCACGGCTGGCGGATCACGTTCGCCGCGGTGGCGGCGCTCGGTGTACTCGGTCTGGTGGGCGTGGCCCGGCTCGTGCCCGAGACGCCCAAGCCCGAGGGGGTACGGCTGCGCCACGAGCTGGCCGCCTTCCGCAATGCGCAGGTGTTGCTCGCCATGGCGATGACCGTCCTCGGCTTCGGCGGTGTCTTCGCCGCCATCACCTACCTCGCGCCGATGATGACCGGCGTGGCCGGCTACTCCGCCGGGTCCGTCACCTGGCTGCTGGTCCTCTTCGGCATCGGCATGGTCGGCGGCAACCTCGTCGGCGGCCGGTTCGCGGACCGTGCGCTGATGCCGCTGCTGTACGTGTCCCTGGGCGCCCTCGCCGTCGTGCTGGCGCTGTTCACCGTCACCGCGCACCACCGGATCGCCGCCGCTGTCACGATCGTGCTGATCGGCGGGCTGGGTTTCGCGACCGTGCCGCCGCTTCAGAAGCGCGTCCTGGACCAGGCCGCGGGTGCCCCCACGCTCGCCTCCGCCGTCAACATCGGCGCGTTCAACCTCGGCAACGCGCTCGCCGCCTGGCTCGGCGGCCTGGTCATCGCGGCCGGCCTCGGCTACACCGCTCCCAACTGGGTCGGCGCCGCGCTCGCCGCCTCCGCCCTCGGCCTGGCATTTCTGTCCAGCGCCCTGGAGCGCCGTACGGACGCCCGCAGCCGGATCGTCGCCGGGTCGGTTCCCGAACCGGTCTCCGTCACGGCTGACGCCGTACGTCGCTGAATCATCCCTCCCCCTCCGAAGATCAAGGAGTCACCCGCATGCACACGACCGCGACCGCCGTAGCACCGCTGACCATCCAGGACGCCGAAGCCCTCGTGGACGCCGCGCGCCGCGCGGCCGAGGAGGCCGGGGTCGCCGCCGCCGTCACCGTTCTCGACGCGGGTGGGCACCTGCTCGCCTTCCGGCGCGACGACCGGGCGGTGCTGATCGCAGGGGAGACCAGCACCCGCAAGGCGTACACCGCGCTGCAGTTGGACGCCGCCACGGCCGACCTGGTCGACGCGGTACAGCCCGGCGGGCTCTTCCACACGTTGCCCACCGCGCTCGACCGCCCGCTGCTGTTCGTCGCGGGCGGCGTACCGGTCCACCGTGACGGCCGTCCGATCGGAGCGATCGGTGTCGGCGGCGGAGCGCCCGACCAGGACCACGGATTCGCGACAGCGGCGATTGAGTCCCTCGGCCGGTGAGCGGCACCGGGTCAGGCCCCCGACCATCGAGCGGCACCTGGGCGAGGCCCTCGGTCGGCGGGACGGCCGGGCTCGCGGCGTCGCTTTCGGGGGGCGGCCGGCCGGATCCCCTTCGTCAACCGGCTGCGACCGTCAGCGGTGCGAAGCGGCGGGTCCAGTCCCCCGGGAGGCCGGGGATGCCGTACGTCATCACGGTGTTGAAGGCCACCGGCTCCAGCCCGCGCGCCTTCACCCACTCCAGCAGTTCCTCGTGGCGTACGTCGATGTCGGTGCGCAGCGGCCGGTCCGTGCCGGCGGCCAGGGAGGCGATCAGCGCCTTCGCGGTCGCGGTGTCCCTGGCGATCAGGGGGCCCACGACATGGGTCTGCATGTTGGGCCAGGCGGCGGCGTAACCGGTGATGCCGCCGCGGTCCTCGGCCACCCGGATCTGGTCGGCGAAGGCGGGCAGCCGGGTGAGGACGTGGGTGCGGTCCTGGCCGAAGACCTCGGCGTCCAGCCGCAGGATCGCAGGCAGGTCTTCGGCGGTGGCGGGGCGCGTCGGGACCTCGGTGGGGGAGCCGGACGACCGGAAGTGGCCGCGGACCATTTCGGCGCTGCCGGTCACGGTGAAGCCGAGTTCCTCGTAGAGCGGCCGGCCGTTGGGTGTGGCGTGCAGGGTGAGCGGGGTGTCCCCGGCCCGGGTGATGAGGTGGCGCATCAGGCGGCGGCCGATGCCCTGCCGTGCGTGGCGTTCGGCGACGAGGACCATGCCGATCGCGGCGAGTGCGGGGCCGCCCGCGTTCCCGGAGCCGTACGCGTTCTCGGGTCCGTACGAGGTGACGACGCTCGCGGCGGCGAGTCCCTTTCCGTCCGGCGCGTCGATCCCGTAGCCGGTGCCGGCCGTGAGGAGCAGGCCCCATTTGTGCTCTTCCCGTGGCCAGCCCCGGTCTTCCGAGAGGTCGGCGCAGGCGGTGAGGTCGGCCGGTGTGAGGCGGCGGACGGGCAGATCGGCGTACGGAATCGGCATTGGATCAGGCTGGCTGACGTACTGATCGCCCGTCCACCGGTTTAGGTGAAGAGGAGGCGACAGCTCGCATACGCCTGCCACGACGAGTGAGTCCCCAGGGCTTGAGGACCGAGATCGCCGGCATGGAGGTGTACGCCGCCCGGGTCATGGCGGGGGGAGTCGGTGGTGTAGGCGGGGTGACACCCAGGGCGAGCAGGCCGCCGACCGGACCCAGCCGGCTCACGGACGCGGCGACGTGGGAGACGCGGAAGTGCCCGGCGTGCGGATCGGCGCAGTGGTTTCACGTGAAACACGCTGCCCGGGCCCCAGGCAGTTCGGCATCCGGCAGGGGGAGTAACCGCGCGTACTAGCCTCGGCGTACATGACGCGACTGCATCTCTTCGATCTCGACGGAACGCTGATGCGCGGCTCGGCGGCGGCGGTGGAGATTTCCCGGCAGCTGGGCGTGAGCGCGGAGATCGACGAGTTGGAGCGGGAGTTCCTGCTGCGCGGCATGGCGCCCGACGAGTTCGCCGTACGGGCGCGGGAGCTGTGGGCGGACCTTACCGAGGACCAGGTGGCGGCTGCTTTCGCGGGGGCTCCGTGGTTGTCGGGGATCGAGGAGGTGTGGGCCGACATCCGGGCGCGTGGTGAGTACTGCGCGGTCATCTCCCTGTCTCCGGACTTCTTCGTGAACCGACTGCTGGCGTGGGGCGCGCATGCCGCGCACGGTTCGCGCTGGCCCGCCGTGCCCTTTCTGGAGCCGGTCGAGCGGGCCGGAATTCTGAACGCGCGCGCGAAAGTGAAGATCGCGGACCGGCTCTGTGAAGAATTCGGGCTGGTCAGGAGTGACTGCGTGGCTTACGGGGATTCGATGTCGGACGCGGAGATCTTCGCGGCGGTGCCGCTTTCCGTGGCGGTCAACGCAGATCACCACGTGTCGGACCTTGCCGTGCTTGCTTATAGGGGTGGTGATCTGCGCGAGCCGTACGAACTGGTGCAGTCCCGCCGCTGATGCGTATTCGGTCGCGAAGCGGGCGATTCGCCGAGTGGGGGAGATCACAAGAGGGGGGTTGTGTGCCGCGCTACCGCCGGTAGGGTCGACTCCGGTTTGATGCCGCCGCCTTTGGCGCGTAAGGCACGGAGCGCAACAACCTAACCAGAAAGCGGGTACGGATGCCCTGACTTCCAGGTCTTTGTCCGATGCGGAGGCGGTGCCTGGCATGCTGCGACGACGGCAGTTGCGGGCAATGTCACACTTCTGTCCGGCTCACCCCGATTGGGGGTAGTGGCGTGCTTAACGTGGGCTGCCGACGGACCTGCACGACACAGGGCACAGACAGCACAGACCCAAGCAGAGCGGGGAAAACGCGAGCACGTTCCGGTCCCGGAAGTGCAGAGACCGACCGAAAGCTGTTCGAGGCGAGGCACATCAATGGACGCTCCGACCACCACGTCGGCCGACAACGGCACTTCCGAAGACAGCGGCGGCGGCTGGTTCAAGCCGCGCAGAATGCCGGCTGCGGGAACGCAGCAGCCGCCGGGCCAGGGCGCGGACCCCGGCCGGGAGCGGATACCGGGGCCGGGCGCGGACCGTCCCAGCCGTCAGGTATCCGCGATACGCCCGGTGGGCACCGGCGCCTCGCGCCCCCAGCCCGCCGAGCCCCAGCCCGCCCGGCCCGAGTCGGCCGAGCCACACCCCGAGCGCACCCGGGCGGAAGCGGCCCCGCAGCCCCGGCAGCAGCCGGCCGCCGAGCCCCTGCACCACCAGCAGCCGGCCGCCGAGCCGTGGCAGCCTCCGCACCTCCGGGAGCCGGCCGCCGAGCCCCCGCAGCCTCCCGCCGCGACCGCCGCGACCGCCGCCCCCGAGTCGCCCGACGCGGTACTCGTCCGCCGCACGCTCGCCGACATCGGTGACGACGCCGGCAAGGTCACGTCGTACTTCTACGCGCTGTTGTTCACCCGCCACCCCGAGCTGCGCGCGCTTTTCCCCGCGGCCATGGACACCCAGCGCGACCGCCTCCTCAAGGCGCTGCTGACCGCCGCCGAGCACATCGACAACAAGCCGGTGCTCACCGAGTACCTCCGCAATCTGGGCCGCGGCCACCGCAAGTACGGCACCCAGGCGTCCCACTACCCGGCGGTCGGCGAGGCGCTCCTCGGGGCGCTGGCCCGGTACGCCACGTCCACCTGGGACGACGAGGCCGAGGCCGCGTGGATCCGGACGTACACCGCGATCTCGCAGATCATGATCGACGCGGCGGCGGAGAACGAGTTGCGGGCGCCCGCATGGTGGCAGGCCGAGGTGGTCTCGCACGACCTGCGGACCCCCGACATAGCGGTCATCACAGTGCGCCCCGACCAGCCGTACCCGTTCCTGGCGGGCCAGTACACGAGTCTGGAAACGCCCTGGTGGCCGCGGGTCTGGCGGCACTACTCCTTCGCCGGGGCCCCCCGCCCCGACGGCCTGCTGTCGTTCCACGTCAAGGCGGTGCCCGCCGGCTGGGTCTCCAACGCCCTGGTGCACCGCGCCCGCCCCGGCGACACCGTGCGCCTGGGCCCGCCGGCCGGCTCGATGACCGTCGACCACACCACCGACAGCGGCCTGCTCTGCCTCGGCGGCGGCACCGGCATCGCGCCGATCAAGGCACTGGTCGAGGACGTGGCCGAGCACGGCGAGCGGCGCCCCGTCGACGTCTTCTACGGCGCGCGCACCGACTACGACCTGTACGACATCGACACCATGCTGCGTCTCCAGCAGTCCCACTCGTGGCTCTCGGTGCATCCGATGGTCGACGGCAGGACGCAGTTCCCCGACGCCGTGCTGGAGCACGGCCCGTGGAACTACCACGACGCCTATCTCTCCGGCCCGCCCGGCATGATCCGCAGCGGTGTCGACGCGCTCAGGAGCCTGGGCATCCCCGGTGAGCGCATCCGTCACGACTCCCTCGACGAGCTGGTGGCCGCCGGCGACTGACCGCCGGCGTCGTCAGCCCAGGTCGTGGGCGTGCATCGCCCTCACGCCCTCGATGTTGCCGTCCAGGTAGTGGCGCAGGGACAGCGGTACGAGGTGGACGGCCGCGATGCCGACCCGGCTGAAGGGCACCCGTACGATCTCGTACTCCCCGCAGGGTTCCTCGATCTCCGGGCCGTGCCGCAGGGAGGGGTCCATGGACTCCAGCCGGCAGACGAAGAAGTGCTGCACCTTGACGCCCGTCACCCCGCCGCCCGCGATGTGCTCGACGGTGTCGACGAAGCAGGGCACGACGTCGGTGATCTTCGCGCCGAGTTCTTCGTCGACCTCGCGGTGCAGGGCGTCGACGACGGTGGCGTCCGTCGGTTCGACGCCGCCGCCCGGGGTGAGCCAGTACGGATCGACGCCCGGCTTGGTGCGCTTGATGAGGATGAGGTCGTCGCCGTCGAGCAGGATGGCGCGTGCGGTGCGCTTGACCACGGGCCTCGGAGGTGCGGGGGTCGTCCCCTCGGGGAAAGACGTGCCGGTCATGGCAATACAGTGGCCCAGCCCACCGCATCTGAAACTCCCCGCGGCCGCGTTGTGCGCCGCTCAGGACCAGTCGGTCGCGGCCCGCAGCAGCCACTCGTGCGCCCGCGCGATGTGCGGAAGGGTGAGCGTTCCGGTCCGCACCGCCAGGAAGTAGGTGCGCAGCGGCGGGACCGGCGGGTCGAGGAGCGCCACGACCTCGCCCCGCTCCAGGGCCTCCTCGCACAGGTACCGGGGCAGTACGGCGATGCCCGCGCCCGCGGCGGTGGCGTGCAGGACGGCCCGCAGGTCCGGTGCGACGACGGTGCCCGCGGCGGCCGGGCGGGTGTCGAAGACGGCCGTCCAGTACCGGCTGACCAGCGGCAGCGACTCGTGGACCTCCACCACCGGCAGGTGTTCCAGCACCCGTGGCCCCTCGCGGCGCAGCAGCCCGGGTCCGATCCGGCCGGCCCAGCGCGGCGCCGCGACCAGCACGTGCTCCTCGTCGCAGAGGGCGGTCCCGGTGAGCACGGCCCCGCGCGGGCGGTCCGTGGAGATCGCCAGGTCGTGGTGTCCGGCGGCGAGGCCGTCCAGGGTCTCCTGGGCGTTGCCGAAGGAGGTGCGCAGCGCCAGGCCCTGGGCGATGAGCGGCGAGAGGGCGGGCAGGACGCGTACGGAGGTGAACTCCGGGGGCCCCGCGAGGTGCAGGGTCCGTACGCCGGAGTCCTCGTCGAGTCCTGTTCCGGTGATCTCGACGAGCGCGTCGAGGTGCGGGGCGGCCCGGTGCGCCAGCTCGTCGCCGACGGTCGTGGGGGTCACGCCGCGTGCCTGGCGCAGGAAGAGCGGGCGGCCGAGCTGGCGCTCCAGGGTGCGGATCTGGCTGGTCACGGCGGGCTGGGACAGGCCCAGGAGGGCGGCGGCGCGGGTGAAGGAACCGGCCCGGTGCACCGTGACGAACGTGCGGAGCAGAGCCAGGTCCATGGCGCGGTCTCCCGTCCCGGCGCGGTCGCCGACGGTGACAACTATAAATATGTCGATAGGTCTCTGTCGCTACCGTGATTGGACACTGACGCAGAGTCAACTAGCCTTGACTGCGCGGTTCTTCGCGCGTGGAACCGGGACGGTCCGAGCCATGAGGGGGGAGGCTCGGACCGTCCGTCGCGCGGAGCCGGACCGGCGCCGCTACGCCGCGGGCGCCGCCTCGTCGAGTGCGCGCAGCACGTCGGCCACCAGATCCTCCGGGTCCTCGGCTCCGACCGAGAAGCGGACGAAGCCCTCCGGTACGGCGTCGCCGCCCCAGCGTCCCCGCCGTTCGGCGGTGGACCGCACACCGCCGAAGCTGGTCGCGTCGTCGGCCAGCCGCAGTCCCTCCAGGAACCGCTCGGCGTAGGCGCGGTCGGGCAGCGTGAAGGAGACGACGCAGCCGAAGCGGCGCATCTGGCGCGACGCGACGGCGTGCGAGGGGTCGCCGGGCAGCCCGGGGTGGCGCAGGCCGCTCACGGCGGGATGCGCGCGCAGCGCCTCGGCGAGGATCAGCGCGTTCGCGCCCTGCTTGTCGGCCCGGAGCTGGAGCGTGGCCAGCGAGCGGTGCGCGAGCCATGCCTCCATCGGGCCGGGGATGGCGCCGACGACCTTGCGCCAGCGCCGGATTCGCGCGGCCAGCCGGGCGTCGCGGCAGGTCACGTAGCCGAGCAGGACGTCGCCGTGACCGGTGAGGCCCTTGGTGCCGCTGGCGACGGAGAAGTCCGCGCCCAGTTCGAGCGGGCGCTGCCCGAGCGGGGTGGCGAGGGTGTTGTCGACCGCGACCAGCGCTCCGGCGGCGTGCGCGGCGCTCGCGAGGCGGCGGACGTCGCACACGTCGAGCCCCGGGTTGGACGGCGTCTCGATCCACAGCAGCCGCGCGCCGTCGAGTTGCCCGAGCTGGGCGTCGCCGCCGGTCGGCGCGGTGCGCACCTTCACGTCGTACGCGGCGAGCTGCTCGCGTACGAGTGCGAGGGCCTGGTAGCCGTCGTCGGGCAGGACGACGGTGTCGCCGGCCTGCGTCTGCGACAGGAGGACGGCGGACACGGCGGCCATGCCGGAGGCGAAGACGACCGTCTCGACGCCTTCCTCCCCCGGCGCCTCCAGCTCGCCGATGGCCCGCTCCAGGTGGGTCCAGGTGGGGTTCTCGTCGCGCCCGTAGGTGTACGGTCCGGTCGGTTCGCCGGGCAGGTGGTAGTGCGCGGCGAAGACGGGCCCCGGGAGGGTGGGTTCGTACGCGACGGGTTCGGGAAGTCCCGCCCGTACTGCCCGGGTGCCGTCTCCCACCGCCTGGTTGCCGGATCCCATGGTCAGTCCTTTTCCGGCAGGACGACGTTGAGGGCCCACGAGACGACGCTGATGATCAGGCCGCCGAGCACGGCCGTCCAGAAGCCCTCGACGTGGAAGTTCTGGTTGAACTGCTCGGCCAGCCAGGAGGTCAGCAGCAGCATCAGCGCGTTGATCACCAGGGTGATCAGGCCGAGCGTGAGGATGAACAGCGGCAGTGCCAGCAGCTTCACGACGGGCTTGACGAAGAAGTTCACGAGCCCGAAGAGCAGCGCGACGATGATCAGCGTCAGCGCCTTCTTGCCGGTGCTGTCGCCGGTGAGCGTGATGTCGTGGAGGAGCCAGATGGCTACCGCCAGGGCCCCCGCGTTGGCGATCGTCTTGACTAGGAAATTCATCATGTGTCTGATCGTGGCAGACATGATCCGCGTCGAACACCGGCGCGCGACTGGCCGAGGGGCGGACGGACGATGAAGGCATTCCGACTGGACGAGCTGGAGGCGGAGCGTGCCGCCGCCGACGGCGCCTATCTGCAGTTCCTGCGGGAGAGGAACATGTCGGTCGGCCTGTACGCGCTGGACGCGGGCGAGACCGACCCGCAGCAGCCGCACCGCGAGGACGAGGTGTACTTCGTCGTCAGCGGGCGCGCGTCGATCACGGTCGGCATGGAGACCACGCAGGTCGGCCGGGGCAGCGTGGTGTACGTACCGGCCGGGGTGCCGCACAAGTTCCACCACATCAGCGAGGACCTGCGCGTGATGGTGGTCTTCTCGCCGCCCGAGAGCTGACGGCCCCGGGCTCCGGGTTCCCTAAGGGTCCGATCAGGGGTCTTCAAGGGCTCCGGGCCCCCGCCGGCGCGCCTGTGGCCCCTAGCATCGAGGGCAGGAACAAGCGCTACGACGAGAAGAGGCAAGCGATGGCCGTGCGGGAGATATTCGCCGGGATGCCGTGGTGGGTGAAGTGGGTCGCGGTGCCCGTCATCGCGCTGGTCGTGTTCGGCGGCGCGATCCTGAGCGCCGTCGGCGTGCTGATCGGCCTCCTTTTCAAGCTGCTGGTCTTCGTGGCCCTGGTCGGCGGACTGATCTACGTCGTACGGAAGTTCATGGCGTCGTCCTCGTCGTCGCGCGGCGACTGGTAGTCCGTACGGCCGTTAGCCCACCCGGGGGACGGGCACGGGAAGCACCCAGCGCGACCGTACTGGGCGGTTAGAGTGACGATTCTCTGATGCCTCGGGCGGGCGGCCAACGCGGCCCGCCGCAACGCCTGGGGGGTGCATCCCGTGGCCACGGCACACACGACGGCCGACGCTCCGAGTCCGGCGACGCCGACCCTGATCGGGTCGGTGCAGCGCGCCCTGCGCCTCCTGGAGGCGGTCGGCGCGCACGCCGACGGGGCCCCGGCCAAGCAGCTCGCACGGGAGGCCGGCCTCCCTCTCCCCACCGCGTACCACCTGCTGCGCACGCTGGCGCACGAGGGCTATCTGCGGCGCGAGCACGGCGTGTTCGTACTCGGCGAGGCGGCCGGGCGGCTCGCCGGCACGGGCGCCCGCCAGAACCGCAGGAGCCTGATCACCGACGCCCTGGAGTGCTGGCGGGACGCGATCGGCGTCCCCGTGTACTTCGCCGTCTACCGCGAGGGCGAGATCGAACTCGTCGCGGTCGCCGAGCGGCCCTCCGCCCCCGCCGTCACGGAGTGGGCCGACTTCCGCGAGACCGGCCACGCGCACGCCCTGGGCCAGTGCCTGTTGAGCCAGCTCGACGACAAGTCCCGCCGTGACCACCTGAGCCGGCACCCCGTCGAGCCGCTCACGCCGTACTCGGTACGCGACCAGGGGGCGCTGCTGGACCGCCTGGCGGCGACGGAGCGGATGCGTCCGGTCGTGGAGCGCCAGGAGTACGCGGTCGGCTCCGTCTGCGCGGCCATCCCCATCACCGTCGGATCGACCGCCGCGACGATGGCCATCTCGCTTCCCGTCGAACAGGAGCACCGGCTGCTTCCGGCGGTCGAACAGCTGCGGCGGGCGGTGGGCGGCCTGGTCAGCTCGTTCGCGTTCTCTATCAGTATCTGAAAAATCACTCCTTGTGATCCTGGAGTGCGTGGAGCACGATGGCGCAAGAGGCCAGGAGCGACCATTCCTGGCCATTTCGGCATTTCACTGTTACGGCCAGTCACGGGGCCGGTCACTAGGTGCGGGGTTCAAAGCGATGCGCGAGTCGGTGCAGGCAGAGGTCATGATGAGCTTCCTTGTCTCGGAGGAGCTCTCGTTCCGGATCCCGGTGGAACTCCGGTACGCGACCGGTGATCCGTACGCCGTCCGGATGACGTTCCACCTGCCCGGAGACACCCCGGTCACCTGGGCGTTCGGGCGCGAACTGCTGCTCGACGGACTCGTCGAGCCGTGCGGCGACGGCGACGTCCGCATCGAGCCGATGACCGGCCCCGACGACCACCTGGACGTACGCATCCGGCTCCAGGTCGCCGGGGACCGCGCCCTGTTCCGGGCGAGCGCCGCCCCGCTGGTGGCGTTCCTCGACCGTACGGACCGGCTCGTTCCGCTGGGGCGCGAGTGCGACCTCGGGGACTTCGAGGAGAACCTCGACGAAGCCCTCGGCCGGATCCTCGCCGAGGAACAGAACGCCGGCTGACCCCCGGCCCCGGGTCAGCGCTTGCGGCGCCGGCCCCCGCCG
Source organism: Streptomyces sp. NPDC054887 (assembly GCF_053610585.1). Classification (NCBI taxonomy): domain Bacteria; kingdom Bacillati; phylum Actinomycetota; class Actinomycetes; order Kitasatosporales; family Streptomycetaceae; genus Streptomyces; species Streptomyces sp. NPDC054887. Next base: position 149,570 of record NZ_JBSGYQ010000001.1, read on the forward strand.
CCGCCCCCGAAGGCCCCGCGCGCCGGGGCGGCGGTGGCGGGCCCCTCGGCCGCCGGCCGGTCGGCCGAGACGACCAGCGCCGCGAGCGCGGTCGTCATCGGCACCGAGGCGACCAGACCGATCGAGCCGATCAGGGTCCGCACGATCTCCTCCGCGACCAGCTCGCTGTTGGCGACCGTGCCGACGCTGCTCTGCGCGATCGAGAAGAGCAGCAGCAGGGGCAGCGCTGCGCCCGCGTACGCCAGCACGAGCGTGTTCACGACGGACGCGATGTGGTCGCGGCCGATGCGGATACCCGCCCGGTACAGGTCGCGCGGGCCCATCGACGGGTCCGCCTGGTGGAGTTCCCAGACCGCCGACGTCTGGGTGACCGTCACGTCGTCGAGCACGCCGAGCGAGCCGATGATCACGCCGGCGAGCAGCAGGCCGCTCATGTCGATGTCCGGATACAGACCGTGGATGAGCCCGGTGTTGTCGTCCGTGTTGCCGCTCAGGTACGCCCAGCCGATGAAGAGCGAGCCCAGAAGCCCGATCAGCAGCAGCGAGATGAGCGTGCCGATGACCGCGACCGACGTCCGGGCGGTCAGACCGTGGCAGGCGTAGAGCGCGATGAGCATGATGGCGCTCGCCCCGACGATCGCGACGATCAGCGGATTCGATCCCTGGAGGATCGCGGGGAGGATGAACAGCGTCAGGATCGCGAACGACACGGCGAGCGCGATCAGCGCCATCAGGCCCTTCATCCGCCCGACGGCGATCACCGCGAGCGCGAAGATCCCGGCGAGCAGCGCCATGGGGAAGCCCCGGTCCACGTCCGTCACCGAGTACTGGAGATCGCGGGGCGCGTCGGGCGCGTACGCCACCACCACGCCCTGGTCCTTCTTCAGCTGCCTCGGGGCGTCGGGCTGGACGATCTCGGTGAAGGTGCGGCCCTTGTCCTTGCCGGACGTGACCTCGACCGTCGCCTTCGCGCAGGTGCCCTGCTGGGCGCGCTGCGCCTCGCGGCCGGACGGCGTGGTCGTGTCGCCGGTCGGCGGCACCTGGGCGGCGTTCACGTCCTTGCAGTCGACCTGCTGGACCTCCGTCACCTTCCCCGACACGGTCTGCCGGTCGAAGCCGACGCCCGTCCGCTCGTGCTCGGGCGCGCCGCCCGGCCAGAGCACGACGAGGCCGACGAAAACGGCTGTGGCGAAGGGGATCAGCACCGCAGCGATGACCTTGCGCAGGTGCTTGGAGACGGGCGCGGCGGGCCCGTGACTGTGGGTGTGGCCGTGGATTTCGGGCGTTGGCTGTGGGGACGTCACCGACCGATCATCGCAAGAACGGCGGGGGCCCTCTGTTCAGCGCGCCAGGGAGGACGCTAGCGTGGGGGCACCTTTGCACACGCGGGAGCTCGGAGCACCGGGCTGAGAGGGCGCTGACCTCCGTACGAGAAACCGTACGGAAGCCGCTGCGTCGACCGCCGAACCTGTTACCGGGTAATGCCGGCGTAGGGAGTAGGTCTCATGACCACAGCGGATGCACACACGCCTGCCACCAGCCAGGACGGCCGCAAGCCGGGCTGGCACAAGGGATACGTCACGGGCCCCGAGGGCTCGCGCACGGATCTCCGCGTGCCGGTCCGTCAGGTGCACCTCACCAACGGGAAGGACGTGACGCTGTACGACACGTCCGGCCCGTACACCGACCCGTCCGTCGAGACGGACGTACGCCGCGGACTCGCCCCGCTGCGCGAGAACTGGATCATCGGCCGCGGCGACACCGAGGAGTACGCGGGCCGCCCGGTCCGCCCCGAGGACGACGGGATCAAGCACACCTCGCCGCGCGGGGGCCTGCGCAACCTCGACGCGGTCTTCCCGGGCCGCCCGCGCCAGCCCCGCCGGGGCCGCGACGGCCAGGCGGTCACGCAGCTCGCGTACGCCCGCCGCGGCGACATCACGCCGGAGATGGAGTTCGTGGCGATCCGGGAGAACGTCGCCCCCGAGGTCGTACGGGAGGAGATCGCCGCGGGCCGCGCGGTCCTGCCCGCCAACGTCAACCACCCGGAGATCGAGCCGATGATCATCGGCAAGCGGTTCCTGGTGAAGGTCAACGCCAACATCGGCAACTCGGCGGTCACTTCCTCCATCGAGGAGGAGGTGGACAAGATGACCTGGGCGACCAAGTGGGGCGCCGACACGGTCATGGACCTGTCGACCGGCCGCAACATCCACACCACCCGCGAGTGGGTGCTGCGCAACTCCCCCGTCCCGATCGGCACCGTCCCGCTCTACCAGGCCCTCGAAAAGGTCGACGGCCGGGCGGAGGAGCTGACCTGGGAGATCTACAAGGACACGGTCATCGAGCAGGCCGAGCAGGGCGTCGACTACATGACGGTCCACGCCGGCGTGCGCCTGCCGTACGTCCCGCTGACCGCCCGCCGCAAGACCGGCATCGTCTCGCGCGGCGGCTCGATCATGGCGGCGTGGTGCCTGGCGCACCACAAGGAGAGCTTCCTGTACGAGAACTTCGAGGAGCTCTGCGAGATCCTGGCCGCGTACGACGTGACGTACTCGCTCGGCGACGGCCTGCGGCCCGGTTCGATCGCGGACGCCAACGACGAGGCGCAGTTCGCCGAGTTGAAGACCCTCGGGGAACTGAACACGATCGCCAAGCGGTACAACGTGCAGACCATGATCGAGGGCCCGGGGCACGTCCCGATGCACAAGATCAAGGAGAACATCGACCTCCAGCAGGAGATCTGCGAGGAGGCGCCGTTCTACACGCTCGGCCCGCTGACCACCGACGTGGCGCCGGCGTACGACCACATCACGTCCGGCATCGGGGCGGCGATGATCGCCTGGTGGGGCACGGCGATGCTCTGCTACGTCACGCCCAAGGAGCACCTGGGCCTGCCCAACCGCGACGACGTGAAGACCGGCGTCATCACGTACAAGATCGCGGCTCACGCGGCCGACCTGGCGAAGGGGCACCCGGGGGCGCAGGAGTGGGACGACGCGCTGTCGGACGCCCGCTTCGAGTTCCGCTGGGAGGACCAGTTCAACCTGGCCCTCGACCCGGACACGGCGCGCTCGTTCCACGACGAGACGCTGCCCGCCGAGCCGGCGAAGACGGCGCACTTCTGCTCGATGTGCGGCCCGAAGTTCTGCTCGATGAAGATCAGCCAGGACATCCGGCGCGAGCACGGCGGTACGCAGGACGAGATTGAGGCGGGCATGGCGGAGAAGTCCAAGGAGTTCGCCGCCGCCGGGAACCGGGTGTACCTGCCTATCGCCGACTGATCCGGGGCCGCCGGCCGTTCGGGCCGCCGCGCTGCCCGTCCCGTCCCGTTAATCCCGTCCCGCCGGTCCCGTGAGTCCCGCTGGTCCGGCGGGTGTCGCCGGTCCCACGGGTCCCGCCGGTCCCACGCGTCCCGCTGGTCCCGTCCGTCCCTCGCCCCGGCCGCTGTCAGTGGGGGCCGCTACGTTGGCGGCAGACCTGATGACAGGAGGCCCGGGGTGAGCGGGGCGGGGACGGTTGTGGAGATCGCGTACGGCGAGGGGTGGGACCTGGCGGCGCGTGCGCTGCTGGGGCCGCTGACCGTGGCGGCGGCGAGGGAGCGGGACTCGGCCGGACTGCCGTACGCCGCCGTCTGCCGGCCGGCGGACGGGACAGGTCCGGCGGAGGTCCGCCTGGTCGCCTGGCGGGAGCACTACGCGGGCGTGTGGGTGTACGACGAACAGGGCCGGCGCACGGACCGCGTCGACCTGCGGCTCCTCGACGGGGACCGGCTGTTCCTCCGGGGAACGGACAGCTGGCTCTACCCGGGCCCGGACGTGCCGGAGTTCGACCGGGCGTGCCCGCGCAGGACGGTGCGGTTGCTGCCCGACGGGCGGGGCAGCAGCGACTGGCAGCCCAACGGGGAGGGGGGCTCCCTGCGCACCACCACGGCCGACGTCCCGGAGGAACAGCGCTGGCTGGACCGGCCGGCGTTCGGTGACTGGCCCCTGTTCTCCGCGCGGCTGCGGGAGCCGAACGGCCCGGTGGTGTTCCGGGACGCGGCCGTGCCCGAGGGGGGTGCGAGCGGCCGGCCCGAGGACGTGTGGCGTCCTCCCCGGCCCGCCGGACCCGGCCACCTGGAGGCGCTGTTCCGGCCCGGCACGCGGCTGAGCACGCGTCACTTCTCCGACATGACCGTCCTGGAGCCGCACCGCGCCGGAACACTGCGCGTCCCCAGCGGGGTCCTGGCCCTCGACTGCCCGCACAACGACGAGGGACCGGGCATCACGGTGGCCGTCCCGCCGGGCACGTACGTCCTCGAAGAAGCGCGGGTCAGTGTCGGGTACGACTGCGAGTGGAGGGGTGGCTGGGTGACGCGTACGGACGCGACGGCGGTGCGGCTGCGGCTGAGCGAGACCCCCGCGGTGTCCTGGGAGATGGCTCTGGGCGCGGACCACGACATTCGGTTGCTCGGCGACGGCGAGGCGTACGGCTTCGGGACGGACTCGGCGACCGGCTGCTTCGCCGACGCGGCCGCCTGGAAGACCCTGCGGGATCTCTTCGAGCGTGCCCTGATCCACGAGGACCCGGACGCCGGCGAGCACCTCTCGGACTCCATGTACATCCTGCGGACCGCCGACCGGGCCACGTCGGCCGATCTCGTCGCCTTCGCGACGTGCGGGGACGGGACGTATCCCGTCTGGGTCGGCCGGTCCGAAGCCGGGTACGTCGTCTGTGTGGACGTGGTGCTCGACTACCTGCCCGACCTGGAGGTGCACCCTCCGCAGGACGCCCCACCGCCCCCGCCACCGGCCCGCGCCCGATGACGCGGCGGGACCGCTACTCGGGCTTGTGGTCAGGGCCGCCGAAGTCCGGGCTGGAGAAGTCGGGGCTGGAGTAGCTGGGGCGCGGACCCGGTGTGGTCCCGCCGTCCGGGCCCGGGCTGCTGAAATCCGGGCGCGAGTACCCCAGGTCGGGGATGCGGCCGGCGGGACGGCGGGGCGCCGGGGCGGCCGGGGCCGTGCCCGGTTCGGCCAGCGCGTCCCGCAGGAACGGGACGATGCCCCGCTCCAGCAGGGCGTGCCGCCACGCCGCCCGGGCTCGCTCGACCTCTTCGCTCAGTTCGCCGCCCCGTCCGTCGGTCGCCGTCGACCCGTTGCGCAGCGCCGTCAGCAGCAGGCCGACGGCGGCCACCAGGATGCCCGCCGCCGTGAGCGCGGCGAAGACCCAGCCCGCCGTCAGCAGCGTCCGGGCGAACTCGGGCTCCGGAGTGAGCATGGTGAGGAGGTAACCCACGATCAGGAAAATCGCCGCGGCGGTGCCGGCCAGTACGGGCGTCAGCACGGCGACGACGGCGGCGACGCCCGCGCCCGCCGTCTCGGCGGCGTCGCCCATCGCGAGGACCGAACCGGTGCGGGCGGCCGCCGTGGGCGGCGTGCGCGCGTCCTCCCGGACTTTCACGTACGCGTCGTACTCGGCGGCGGCGGCCGCCGCGATGAGCGCGGTGGCGTTCATCGCCATGGTGCGCAACTGCGTGGTGTTGAGCCGTTGTCCGACGGCGTTCAGTTCCGGGCGGTCATGAGCGGTGCGCAATGCCTCGTCGAGGACCCGTTCGAATTCCGGTCGGTCCTCGGCCAGCAGTTGCGGAGCGCTGCTGTTCATGTGCATCCCCCGATGCTCCGTAGGGCCGGAATACCCGCTGGAGGCGGGTGATTGGGCGGAAACGGAGGAGAGCCTGCTACGGATAAGCCGATGGTAGAGCGCCTACGGCAGGGGGTGACAGGGGGTTTCCGGAAATAGGCCCAGTGGTAAGTGCGGCGTGTATATGGCCGCGCCTTCCCGCGCCGCGTTCAGCCATGCAGGGGGAGGCGGACCACCAGCAGCTTTCCGGCCATGGTCACGCCGCCGTCCATGGCGATGGCGAGCCCGTCGGCGTACACGTGCGGGCCCTCCACGACCGGTCCGGCGTTCTCGTCGTCACCGTCCGCGCTCTCGTTGCCCACTTCGCCCAGCAGATACGGGATCGGGCTGTGACCGTGGACGATGCGTTCGCCGCCGTACGCGTCGAGGAGTTCGCGCGCCGCCCGCGCGCCGCCCTCGTCGCGGAAGGCGAAGCGCTTGGTGAGCTTGCGGAAGACGTCCCAGCACTCGTCGGCGTCGTTGCGCGTGAGAATGGCGTGGACTGTGTCGTTGACGTCCTCGATGGTGCTGCCGTAGTCGAGGTAGGCCGTGGTGTCGGAGTGCGTCAGCAGGTGCGCGTCCTCGAGCGCGACCGCGTCGAGGCGGGACATCCACTGCAGGTGCACGTCCTGGAGCCGGTCCATGTCGGCCTTCTGGCCGCCGTTGAGCAGCCACGCGGCCTGGAAAGTGGCCGTGCCCGCACCGGAGTTGACCGGGGTGTCGCCGAACCGCTTCGCGCCGATGAGCAGCAGCTCGTGGTTGCCCATGAGCGCCTTGCAGTAGCCGCCGGCCGCCGCGGCCTCGGCGGACAGCCGCATCACGAGGTCGATGACGCCGATCCCGTCGGGCCCCCGGTCGGTGAAGTCGCCGAGGAACCAGAGCCGGGCGTTGCCCGCGGCCCAGTGGCCCTCGGCGTCGATGAGCCCCTGCTCGGCGAGCGCGGCGTACAGCTCGTCGAGGTAGCCGTGCACGTCGCCGACGACGAACAGCGGGCCGAGGCCCTCGCCGGCGGCGGGGCGCGGCTCGGGCCCCGGCTGCGCCGTGACCTGGAGCGTGTCGCCGGGACCGCCGCGGCTGATCACCGGCAGGTCGCGCTGGGTGGGGGTGTACCCCTCCGGCTCCTCGTCGGCGGCGTAGGCGCTCGGGTACGTGCTTCCGTACGCGGGGCCGAACGCGCCGCCGTACGCGTGCCCGGCGGCATTCGTGTGCTCGGGATCAGGGGTCTGGGCGTACGGGGGTACGCGGAAGTCCCGCAATGTCGCCGTTCGCACTGCGGGTCCCTGACCGGCCCCCTGAGTCATCGACCCCTCCACCACCGTCGCGCGCCGCCGTACACCTTTGGGTCCCACCTGGTCGTGGTTGGCCCGCGGTGTCGTGCGCCCATCATAGGAATGAGGCTCGTGCTCTGTGACGCACCAGGGGTGGTGAATCCTGACGCGTACCTGGTTCGTCGGTTGTTTCGTCCCAATTGGGGAGGTCAGTCCCCGGAAGGCGAGCGCGGTGGGCTCACCGTGGTGCGCGGCGGCCGGCGCTGCGACGACGTCCGGACGATGAGTTCGGTAGGTATCACCTGTTCGACGGGACTGTCGGTATTGATGCCCTCGATGGCGTCGATGAGGAGTTGGACCACGGCCGTGCCGATGCGGCGCGGTTTCAGGGAGAGCGTCGTGATGGGCGGTTCGGTCGCGGCGTAGACGGTCGACTCGCTGCAGCAGACGAGCAGCAGGTCCTCGGGTACGCGCAACCCGTAGCGGCGGGCGGCGGCGAGCAGGTCGGTGCCGTTGGGGTCGAAGAGCCCGTACACGGCGTCGGGGCGGTCCGGGCGGGCGAGCAGCCGGTCGGCCGCGACGGCGCCCGCGCAGGGGTCGTGCGCCGGGTAGGACTCGTACACCGGGTCCTGGCCCACGCGCTCGCACCAGCGCAGGTACGCGTCGGTGGACAGCCGGGTGTACGTGTCGGTGGTGTTGCCGGTGAGCAGCCCGATGCGGCGTGCCCCGGCGTCGGCGAGGTGGTCGAGGAGGCCGAGGACCGCCGCCTCGTGGTCGTTGTCGACCCAGGCGGTGACGGGCAGGGTGCCCGCGGGCCGGCCGTCGGAGACGACGGGAAGGCCCTGGCGTACGAGCTCGGTGACGACCGCGTCCTGGTCGGACGGGTCGATGACGACGGTGCCGTCGAGGGCGACGTTCGACCAGACGTCGTGGCGTGAGGTGGCGGGCAGGATGACCAGCGCGTACCCGCGGGCGAGCGCCGCGGAGGTCGCGGCCCTCGCCATTTCGGCGAAGTACGCGAATTCCGTGAAGGTGAAAGGTTCATCCCCGTACGTGGTCACGGTCAGGCCGATGAGGCCCGACTTGCCGGTACGGAGGGTTCTGGCCGCCGCGGAGGGGCGGTAGCCCAGTCTCTCGGCGACCTCGCGGACATGGCTGCGGGTGGCGTCCGGGAGCCGGCCCTTTCCGTTGAGCGCGTCGGAGACCGTCGTGATGGAGACACCGGCTGCGGCGGCGACGTCCCGAATGCCCGCTCGTCCTGGCCGGGTGCTCCGCCGGGGGGTTTCCGTCCGGCTCACCTGATGCTTCCCTGCTGCTGTCATGGCGAGCCGATAGTAGGGCTCGGGCACACGGTTAGGGCGGATGCATATGCACTTGTTGACAGGCACGTTTCTGCAAGGCCAAATCCCCCCAATGCCCTTGGAATACAAGGCAGTTGGGGGACGCGGGCAGTCAGTCAGGCTTGTCGACCGGCACGGTCCTGCCAAGTGGCCTATGTTGCGAAGAGGTCTCAACTCACCTTCACGAGGGACGCGCGCCACGGCGTGAGCCACCGGCGCGCGGCAGGCCGGGGAGCGCTCCCCCCTTTCCGTGCGCCTGCCATTCGCAGCGGAGCGCAATCCTCATAAGGTGAGCAGCATTGGTGGTAGGTACGGTCGAGGAGGACCCGAAGTGAGCGAGACGAGCCCCAAGCTGCGCGCGGTGCTGGACGGCATTCCCACCTACAAGCCGGGGAAGCCCGCCGCCGCCGGGGGACCGGTGGCGTACAAGCTGTCCTCCAACGAGAACCCGTACCCGCCGCTCCCCGGCGTCCTGGAGGACGTGGTCGCGGCGGCCGGCAGTTTCAACCGGTACCCGGACATGGCGTGCACCGGTCTGATGAACGAGCTGGCCAACCGGTTCGGCGTCCCCGTTTCGCACATCGCCACCGGTACCGGGTCCGTCGGGGTGGCGCAGTCGCTGCTCCAGGCGACCTCGGGGCCCGGCGACGAGGTGATCTACGCGTGGCGGTCGTTCGAGGCGTACCCGATCATCACGCGGATCAGCGGCGCCACGGCGGTGGAGGTGCCGCTGACCCCGGGCGATGTGCACGACCTCGACGCGATGGCCGACGCGATCACCGAGCGCACCCGGCTGATCTTCGTGTGCAACCCGAACAACCCGACCGGCACGGCGGTGCGCCGGGCCGCCCTGGAGCGGTTCCTGGACCGGGTGCCCTCGGACGTGCTGGTGGTGCTGGACGAGGCGTACCGGGAGTTCGTGCGGTCCGCCGAGGGCGAGACGGACGACGTGCCGGACGGGATCGAGCTCTACCGCAGCCGCCCGAACGTGGCGGTGCTGCGCACCTTCTCCAAGGCGTACGGCCTGGCCGGGCTGCGCGTGGGCTTCGCGGTGGCGCACGAGCCGGTCGCGGCCGCGCTGCGCAAGACGGCGGTGCCGTTCGGCGTGAGCCAGCTCGCGCAGGACGCGGCGGTCGCCTCGCTGCGGGCCGAGGACGAGCTGCTCGGGCGGGTCGGCTCCCTGGTGTGCGAGCGCAAGCGCGTGTACGAGGCGCTGGTGGAGCAGGGCTGGACCGTTCCGGACACGCAGGCGAACTTCGTCTGGATGCGCCTGGGCGAGCGTACGGCCGACTTCGCGGCGGCCTGCGAGAAGGCCGGCGTCGTGGTCCGGCCGTTCCCCGGCGAGGGGCTGCGGGTCACCATCGGCGAGGACGAGGCGAACGACATCTTCCTGCACGTCGCCCAGACGTTCCGCAAGGAGCTGTAAGTCACACCCGGGACCCGCCCCGGAGGGTTCGGCCTTTGCTTCCGGGGGTCCCGGCCCTTATATACCTTCGTTCCTGTGCCCTCGTATGCCGTTTCGGTGGTGTTCGGGGGCACAGTTGTACCCCCCGGCCGTCGGACGGAAAACACGTGTGCGCCATACTGGGCTTGTGAATGTGAACGCGTTCACAAGGTCCCATGCGTTCCTGGCGAAACGAAGGAGATGACGACGTGGACCTGGCTCTGGCGCCGGAGACTCTCGCTCGATGGCAATTCGGCATCACCACCGTCTATCACTTCCTCTTCGTCCCCCTGACGATCTCGCTCGCCGCGCTCACCGCCGGGCTGCAGACGGCGTGGGTGCGCACCGAGAAGGAGAAGTACCTCAGGGCGACGAAGTTCTGGGGCAAGCTCTTCCTGATCAACATCGCCATGGGTGTCGTCACCGGCATCGTCCAGGAGTTCCAGTTCGGCATGAACTGGTCCGACTACTCGCGCTTCGTCGGGGACGTCTTCGGAGCGCCGCTCGCCTTCGAGGCGCTGATCGCCTTCTTCTTCGAGTCCACCTTCATCGGGCTGTGGATCTTCGGCTGGGACAAGCTGCCGAAGAGGATCCATCTGGCCTGCATATGGATGGTGTCGATCGGCACGGTCCTGTCCGCGTACTTCATCCTGGCGGCCAACTCCTGGATGCAGCACCCGGTCGGCTACCGCATCAACGAGGAGCGGGGGCGGGCCGAGCTCACCGACTTCTGGCTGGTCCTCACCCAGGACACGGCGCTCACCCAGTTCTTCCACACCATCACGGCCGCCTTCCTCGTCGGCGGCGCGTTCATGGTCGGCATCGCCGCCTTCCACCTGGCGCGCAAGAAGCACGTGCCGGTGATGCGGACGTCGCTGCGGCTCGGGCTCGTCACCGTCGTGATCGCCGGAATGCTCACTGCCGTCAGCGGTGACCTGCTCGGCAAGGTCATGTTCAAGCAGCAGCCGATGAAGATGGCCGCGGCCGAGGCGCTGTGGGACGGTGAGGCGCCGGCGCCGTTCTCGATCTTCGCGTACGGAGACGTGGACGCCGGTCACAACAAGGTCGCCGTCGAGATCCCCGGCCTGCTGTCCTTCCTCGCCAACGACGACTTCTCCTCGTACGTCCCCGGCATCAACGACGTCAACAAGTCCGAGCAGGAGAAGTTCGGGCCCGGCGACTACCGGCCGAACATCCCCGTCGCCTACTGGGGCTTCCGCTGGATGATCGGCTTCGGCATGGCGTCCTTCTCGCTCGGCATGCTCGGGCTGTGGCTGACGCGCAAGAAGTTCATGCTGCCCGCGGCGCTGCGGACCGGCGACGACGAGGTGCCGAACCTGGTGCTCTTCAAGAACAAGGTGCTCAGCCCCAAGTTCGCCCGGTGGTACTGGGTCGTCGCGCTGTGGACCATGGGCTTCCCGCTGATCGCCAGCTCATGGGGCTGGATCTTCACCGAGATGGGCCGCCAGCCCTGGGTCGTGTACGGGGTGCTGCGCACCAGCGACGCGGTCTCCCCCGGCGTCTCGCAGGGCGAGGTGATCGCCTCCATGACGGTCTTCACGCTGCTGTACGCGATCCTCGCCGTCATCGAGGTCAAGCTCCTCGTGAAGTACGTCAAGGCCGGACCGCCGGAGCTCACGGAGGCCGACCTCAACCCGCCCACCAAGATCGGCGGCGACCACGCGGACGCCGACCGGCCGATGGCCTTCTCGTACTGAGGAGCTGAGGTATGGAACTCCACGACGTCTGGTTCGTGCTCATCGCCGTCCTGTGGACCGGCTACTTCTTCCTGGAGGGCTTCGACTTCGGGATCGGCGTCCTGACGAAGGTGCTCGCCCGCGACCGCAAGGAGAAGCGGGTCCTCATCAACACCATCGGCCCCGTCTGGGACGGGAACGAGGTGTGGCTGCTGAGCGCCGGCGGCGCCACGTTCGCCGCGTTCCCCGACTGGTACGCGACGCTCTTCTCCGGGTTCTACCTGCCGCTGCTGCTGATCCTGCTCTGCCTGATCGTGCGCGGTGTCGCGTTCGAGTACCGGGTCAAGCGGACCGGTGAGCGCTGGCAGACCAACTGGGAGCACGCGATCTTCTGGACCTCGCTGCTGCCCGCGTTCCTGTGGGGTGTGGCCTTCGGCAACATCGTGCGCGGCGTGAAGATAGACGCCGAGATGGAGTACGTCGGCAGCCTTGCGGACCTGCTCAACCCGTACGCGCTGCTGGGCGGGCTCGTCACGCTGACGCTGTTCACCTTCCACGGAGCGGTCTTCGCGGGCCTCAAGACGCTGGGCGAGATCCGGGAGCGGGCCCGGAAGCTGGCGCTTCGGCTCGGGGTCGTCACCGGGGTGCTGGCGGTGGCCTTCCTGGGCTGGACGCAGGCGGACAACGGCGACACGGCGAGCCTCGCCGCGATGGCCGTGGCGGTGCTCGCGCTGGTCGCGGCGATCGCCTTCACGGCCGGCGGACGTGAGGGATGGGCGTTCGGGCTGTCCGGCCTGACGATCGTGGCCGCGGTCGCGATGCTCTTCCTGACCCTCTTCCCGAACGTCATGCCCTCGTCGCTGAACGACGCGTGGAGCCTGACGGTCACCAACGCCTCCTCCACGGCGTACACCTTGAAGATCATGACCTGGTGTGCGGGCATCGCCATGCCGGTGGTGCTGCTGTACCAGGGCTGGACGTACTGGGTGTTCCGCAAGCGGATCGGCACGCAGCACATCGCCGACGCGCACCAGTAGGGAATGTTTCACGTGAAACCGATCGATCCGCGTCTGCTCCGGTACGCCCGTGCCACCCGCCTCTTCCTGGGGGCGGTGGTGTTCCTCGGGCTGGCCGGGGCGGGCCTGGTCGTCGCTCAGGCCATGCTCATCGCCGACGTGGTGGTGGGCGGGTTCCAGCGCGGGTTGGACGGATCCGAGCTGCGTACGCCGCTGATGCTGCTGGCGGTGGTCGCCCTGGGGCGGGCCCTGGTGGCCTGGCTGACCGAACTGGCCGCGCACCGGGCGAGCGCGGCGGTCAAGTCGGAACTGCGGAAACGGCTGCTCGACCGGGCGGCCTCGCTCGGGCCCGGGTGGCTGAGCGGGCAGCGAGCCGGTTCGCTGGTGGCCCTGGCGACGCGGGGCGTCGACGCGCTGGACGACTACTTCTCCCGGTACCTCCCGCAGCTCGGCCTCGCGGTCGTCGTACCGGCGGCCGTGATCGCGCGCATCGTGACCGAGGACTGGATCTCGGCGGCGGTGATCGTGGGAACGCTGCCGCTCATCCCGCTCTTCATGATTCTCATCGGCTGGGCCACGCAGGCGCGGACGGACCGCCAGTGGCGGCTGCTCTCGCGGCTGTCCGGGCACTTCCTGGACGTCGTCGCCGGACTGCCCACGCTCAAGGTCTTCGGCCGGGCCAAGGCGCAGGCCGAGTCGATCCGGGCGATCACGGCGGAGTACCGGCAGGCCACCCTGCGGACGCTGCGCATCGCCTTCCTGTCGTCGTTCGCGCTGGAGCTGCTGGCGACGCTGTCGGTCGCGCTCGTCGCCGTGGGCATCGGCATGCGTCTCGTGCACGGGGACCTGGACCTCTACACGGGACTGGTCATCCTGGTGCTGGCCCCCGAGGCGTATCTGCCGCTGCGGCAGGTGGGGGCGCAGTACCACGCGGCGGCGGAGGGGCTGGCCGCCGCGCAGGAGATCTTCGACGTACTGGAGACGGAGCCGGCGAGGCCGGCGGGGGACGCCGGCGCGCCCGTGGGGACGCTGCGGGTCGAGGGGGTGACGGTCCGGCACACCGGGCGGACCGAGCCGTCGCTGGACTCGGCGTCGCTGGTGGTGCGTGAAGGCGAGACGGTCGCCGTCGTCGGGCCGAGCGGCGTCGGCAAGAGCACGCTGCTGAACGTCCTGCTCGGGTTCGCCCCGGCGGACGAGGGCCGGGTCGTGGTCGGTGACGGGCCGGGGGCGGTGGACCTGGCGGACGTGTCGATGGAGCGCTGGCGGGAGCGGATCGCCTGGGTCCCGCAGCGGCCCCATCTCTTCGCGGGGACGGTCGCCGACAACGTACGGCTGGCGCGGCCGGACGCGGCCGCGGCCGCGGTGGCGGCGGCGCTGCGGGACGCCGGGGCGCACGAATTCGTGGCGGCGCTTCCCCAGGGCGCCGAGACGCGCCTCGGAGAGGACGGCGCCGGTCTGTCGGCGGGGCAGCGGCAACGGCTCGCCCTCGCCCGGGCGTTCCTCGCGGACCGGCCGCTGCTGCTGCTGGACGAGCCCACGGCCAACCTGGACGGCGAGACGGAAGCCGGGATCGTCGAGGCGGTACGGAGGCTGGCCGCGGGGCGCACGGTGCTGCTGGTCGTGCACCGGCCGGCGCTGCTGGCCGTGGCGGACCGCGTGGTGGAACTCGCTCGGCCGGGCCGCCCGGACGAGGGCGCCGACGCGGCCGCCGTGTGCTCCCCGGGTGCGGGAGTTCCTGCCGCCCGGCAGCCCGTCGGGGAGGCCGGCGCCGCTCAGGACCTGCCGGCGCCGAGCGCGGGCACCGCGTCCGGCGGCGTGCGGAGCGGCAACGGCGATCGGGCCGCGTCCGGTGGGCGTGGGGTGCTGCGGCGGGTACGGCAGGAGGCCCGGGAATCGCGCGGTCGCCTGCTGCTCGCCCTGGCCCTCGGCAGCCTCGCGCTGGGGTCGGCCGTGGGGCTCATGGCGGTGTCCGGATGGCTGATCTCGCGTGCCTCCGAGCAGCCGCCGGTGCTGTACCTGATGGTCGCCGTCACCGCCACCCGGGCCTTCGGCATCGGACGAGCCGTCTTCCGGTACGCCGAGCGGCTCGTCGCGCACGACGCCGTACTGCGCATGCTCGCCGAGGTGCGGGTCGCCGTGTTCCGGCGGCTGGAGCGGATCGCGCCCGCCGGGCTGCGCGAGACCCGGCGCGGCGACCTGCTGTCCCGGCTCGTCGCTGACGTCGACGCGGTGCAGGACTACTGGCTGCGGTGGCTGCTGCCCGTCGGCGGCGCCGTCGTGGTGGGCGCGGGCTCCGTCGGGTTCACCGCGTGGCTGCTGCCCGAGGCCGGGGCGGCGCTGGCCGTGGGGCTGCTCGTCGCCGGGATCGGCGCGCCGTGGCTGAGCGGGGCGTGTGCCCGGCGGGCCGAACGGCAGCTGGCTCCCGCGCGCGGTGTGCTGGCGTCGCGGATCGCGGACCTGCTCGGCGGGACCGCCGAGCTGACGGTCGCGGGCGCGCTGCGGCGGCGTATGGAAGCGGTCGGGGAGGCCGACGGTGTGCTGACGCGGATCGCCTCGCGGGGCGCGACCGCCGCCGCCCTCGGCGGTGGACTGTCCGCGCTGGTCTGCGGACTGACCGTGGTGGCCGCCGGGTTCGCCGGGGTCCAGGCGGTGCACGACGGACGGCTGTCCGGGGTGACCCTGGCCGTGGTCGTACTGACGCCGCTCGCCGCCTTCGAAGCCGTTGCGGGACTCCCGCTCGCCGTCCGCTACCGGCAGCGGGTCAAGCGCAGTGCGGAGCGCGTGTACGAGGTGCTGGACGCTCCGCCGCCGGTGCGCGAACCGCGGACGCCGGCGGACCCGCCCGCGTCGCCGTTCCCCCTGGAGCTGCGCGGCATCGGCGCCCGGTACGCCGGACAGGAGCGCGACGCACTGGCCGGCTTCGACCTGACGCTGGAGGCAGGCCGGCGCGTCGCCGTGGTCGGAGCCTCCGGCGCGGGCAAGACGACGCTCGCGCAGGTGCTGCTGCGCTTCCTGGACGCCCGTACCGGGACGTACACCGTCGGCGCGGTGGACGCCGCCGGGCTGGACGGCGACGACGTGCGCCGCCTCGTCGGCCTGTGCGCCCAGGACGCGCACCTCTTCGACAGCTCCGTACGGGAGAACCTCCGGCTGGCCAGGACCGACGCCACCGACGCCCAGTTGCGCGACGCCCTCGCCGCCGCGCGGCTCCTGAGCTGGGTCGACGGCCTGCCCGAAGGACTCGACACGATGGTCGGCGAACACGGCGCCCGCCTCTCCGGCGGGCAGCGCCAGCGCCTGGCACTGGCCCGCGCCCTGCTGGCCGACTTCCCCGTGCTCGTACTCGACGAGCCCGCGGAACACCTCGACCTGGCGACGGCGGACGCCCTGACGGCCGACCTGCTCCGGGCCACCGAGGGCCGTACGACGCTGCTCATCACGCACCGGCTCCAGGGCCTGGACGCGGTGGACGAGGTGATCGTGCTGGAGGACGGCCGCGCGGTGCAGCGCGGCCCGTACGCGGAGCTGGTGGCGGCCGAGGGGCCGCTGCGGCGGATGCTGGAGCGGGAGCAGGCCGCCGAACCGCTCAGGGCGGGCCCCGCCGTCGGCGCCCGACTTTCGCCATGAAATAGGACTTATTAGGCTCGTGGCATGCCAGTGGAGGACGTGCCGGACCCGAGTGACCACCTGGAGGCCGCCACACGGGCCGCCCGCAGCCTCCAGGGCCTGTCCACCGAACTCACCGCGCGGGTGCCGCAGCTGCTGGAGGCCATGCGGTCCGTCGGCACGGGCCTCGAACTGCACACCACCCTCGACCGCATCTGCGAGACGGCCGCCGAACTGGCGGACGCCCGCTACGCGGCCATCGGCGTCGTCGACGAGGAGCGCGACGGCCTCGCCGACTTCGTCACGCACGGCATGAGCGAGGAGCAGATCGCGCGGATCGGACGGCTGCCCGACGGACACCACGGGCTGCTCGGCGCGCTCGTCACCGACCCCGGACCGGTACTCCTCGGTGACCTCACCGGCGATCCGCGCTTCGCCGGGTTTCCGGCGCAGCACCCCACGATGCGGTCCTTCCTCGGCGTACCCATCCGCGTGCAGGACGAGATCTTCGGCAACCTCTACCTCGCGGAGAAGCGCGGCGGGACCGGCTTCAGCGACTACGACCTGCACATGGTCCGGGTGCTCGCCACCGAGGCCGGGATCGCCATCGGCAACGCCCGGCTGTACGAGGCGGCGCGGCAGCGGGAGCGCTGGATCGACGGGTCCGTCGCCGTCACCACCGCGCTGCTGTCCGGCGGCGACGCCGACGAGGCGCTCACCGTCGTCGCGGAGCAGGCCCGCCGGCTCGCCGCTTCGGCCGCCGGGATGGTGCTGCTGCCCGCCGAGGGCGGCGGCCTGGAGATCGTCGCGGTGGCGGCCGACGAGCCGTCGGAGTCGCTCGGGGTGGTCGTCCCGCCGGGGAGCCCGATCGTCGAGCGGCTCCTCGCCGGCAAGGCGGTGTTCATCGGCGACTCGGCCAGCGACCCGCGCATGGTGACGCGGCTCGCACGCCGGTACGGGCCGAGCATGCTGCTGCCGCTGCACAGCGGCGGGCGGGTGCTGGGCGCGCTCGCCACTCCGCGCGCGCGGGGCGCGAAGCCGTTCACCGACGCGGAACGGACGCTGGCCGCGCAGTTCGCCTCGCAGGCCGCGCTGGCGCTGATGATGGCGGAGACCCAGCGGGACCGGGAACGGCTCGCGGTGTACGAGGACCGCGACCGCATCGCCCGCGACCTGCACGACCTCGTGATCCAGCGGCTGTTCGCCACCGGGCTGATGCTGGAGAGCGCGCAGCGCCGGACCCTCGTGCCCGAGGTGCGCACGGGCGTCGGCCGGGCGGTGGACGAACTGGACGTGACGATCCAGGAGATCCGTACGGCCATCTTCGCGCTCCAGCAGGGACCGGCCGAAGCGCCCTCCGGGCTGCGTACGCGCGTACTGCGGGAGATCAACATGGCGGCGGTGCCCCTCGGCTTCACCCCCGGGCACCGGTTCGTCGGGCCCGTCGACTCGCTGGTCGGCGAGCTCACCGGCAAGAACCTCGTCGCGGCGCTGCGCGAGGCGCTGTCCAACGCCTTCCGGCACGCGCACGCCTCCCGCATCGAGGTCGTCGTCGACGCCACGGCCGCACTGGAGGACGGGAGCCGCGGGGTGCGGCTCTCGGTCGCGGACGACGGAGTGGGCATCCCCGCGGGCGGTCGGCGCAGCGGGCTGCGCAACCTCAAGCGGCGGGCGGAGTCGCTCGGCGGCACGAGCCGGTGCGGGCCGGGGCTTGGCGAGGACGGGGGCGGCACGACGGTGGTGTGGGAGGCGCCGCTGCAGTGAGCCGCCGGCGCGGCCCGTCGGCGCCGGAGCGGGTGTCCGGTAGGCCGGATGGCGGGACGACACCCCGGTGGGGCGACCTCGGTGCACGGGATCGGGCGGTGAGCGGGCCACGATCCGTGGATGCGCCTCGGACCCCGCCTACGGATGCTCGTGCCGGTGCTGTGCGTGCTGCTGTTCCTGCCCGCACCCGCCGCGGCGGGCGCCGTCCCCGCCGGTGACGGCACCGCCGACGGTCCCGCCGTCGGCGCCGAGGTGGCGCGGCTGTACGAACAGGCCGCCGAGGCGTCCCGGTCGTACGAGGAGGGGGTGCGCGAGGCGAAGGAGCAGCGGGCGAGGGCACTGCGCCTGGAGCGGCTGCTCGTCCGGGCGCGCAACGACATCGCCGTCCTGCGCGGGAACGTGGGCCGCGTCGCGCGGGCCCAGTACCGGGCCGGCGGCGGCGGGATCGCGTACACCGCGAAACTGCTGCTCGCCGACGACCCCGAGGAGCTGATGGAGGGCCACCGCCTCGCCTGGCAGGCCGAGATCGCGGTGTCCCGGATGCTCGCCCGCGCCGAGCGCGCCGAGCGCCTGCTGGCCGGGGACGAGCGGCGGGCGAGCGCAGCCTGGCTGGACCTCGACGCGCGGATCCAGCGGCTCGCGTCGGTGAAGCGGGCCGTCGCGGCGAAGCTGGAGGACGCCCGGTGGAAGCTTCAGGGCCAGGCCGACCGCAGCGTCTCGGCGGGCCGCTGCGCCGGCGCCGTACGCCTGGACGAGGAGGGACCGCCGGCGACGCGGCCGTGGGTGGCGCCCGTCGAGGAGTACGAACTGTCCGCCGGCTTCGGCGGCGAGGGCGCGCGCTGGAAGAGCCGGCACACCGGGCAGGACTTCGCCGTGGACATCGGCACGCCGGTGCGGGCCGTCGGCGGGGGCCGCGTCGTGTCGGTGTCCTGCGGCGGCGGCTTCGGCATCGAGGTGGTGATCGCGCATCCGGACGGCTACTACTCGCAGTACGCGCACCTGGCCGGTGTCACGGTCGACCAGGGGGAACGAGTGCGTACCGGCCAGTACATCGGGCAGGCCGGCACGACGGGCAACTCCTCGGGGCCGCACCTGCACTTCGAAGTACGGCTCACTCCGCACCTGGGGTCGGGGATCGACCCGAGGCCGTGGATGCGCGAGCGCGGGGTGCGCTTCTGACGGCTTCCGGCGGGGCCGGCCGGGAGCGACGGGCTACAGGTCGGCCAGGATCCGCTCGATGACCACTGCGACGCCGTCGTCGTTGTTCGCGACCGTACGGCCGGAGGCCGCGGCCACCACGTCCGGGTGCGCGTTGCCCATCGCGTACGACGTGCCGGCCCAGGCCAGCATCTCCACGTCGTTCGGCATGTCCCCGAAGGCCACGACCTCGGCGGGCGAGATGCCGCGCTCGGCGCAGCACTGCGCCAGCGTGCTGGCCTTGGACACGCCGTAACCGCTGATCTCCAGCAGCGCTGACGGGCTGGAGCGGGTGACGGACGCGCGCCGGTCCGTGGTCGCGCGGGCCAGGGTGAGGAAGTCGTCCGGCGACAGCTCGGTGTGGTGGGCGAGCAGCTTGACGACCGGGGCCCCGGCGCCCGGGGCGGTCTCTTCGAGGAGCTTCTCGGCGGTGGCCACGGTCGCGCCCGGGTCGAGGAAGAAGGGCGGGTACTCGGGCTCGTAGTGGATGCCGGTGGAGAGCTCGACCGCGAACGAGGTGCCGGGGGCGGCGGCGCGCAGCGCGACCACGACGGCGAGGGCGTCCTCGCGGGCCAGGGGGCGGACCTGGATCAGCTTGCCGCCCGCGTGCAGGTCGACGACGGCGGCGCCGTTGGCGCAGATCGCCAGGCCGTGGCCGTGCACGTGGTCGCTGACGACGTCCATCCAGCGGGCCGGGCGGCCGGTGACGAAGAAGACCTCGATGCCGGCCCGTTCCGCGGCGGCGAGCGCGGCGACCGTACGCTCCGACACGGACTTGTCGTCGCGCAGCAGCGTCCCGTCCAGATCGGTCGCGATCAGCCGCGGGGTGGTGGCGCCGGCCGCTGCCGGCCGGGACTGCTGGGGGTCGGTCGCTGAGGTCACCCGTCCATCTTCGCGCATGGAATGCACGGGCGTGCGCCGGGCCGCACATCTGAGAGCCGACGTGGCCGCCCCCGCGCAATCTCGGTGGGCATTGTCAGTGCCCCCCTCTACGATTGCGATCAACTCCGAGCCCTGTGCTTGCGTGTACACCTCGTCGCCGTGCGTGTGCGTGCCATTCAGCGAGGGCCGGGCATCCATCGCGATTCGTGAGGGGGGGACCCCGCGATCGCCCGACCCCGCGCCCGCGCGCGAGGTGAGCCATGAACCTGCCTGCCGCCCATTCCGACGCCCACGACGCCACCGGCTCCGGTGCCGCCGTGAACACCTTCCAGGTGGACCTCCGGGGTCTCGTCGACCTGCTGTCGCACCACCTCTACTCCAGTCCGCGCGTCTACGTCCGCGAGCTCCTCCAGAACGCGGTGGACGCGGCCACCGCGCGCCTCGCCCACGACCCGGACGCCCCGGTCCGCATCCGGCTGACCGCCACCGGCTCCGCCGTGAGCATCGAGGACACCGGCATCGGTCTGACCGCCGACGAGGTGCACACGCTGCTCGCCACCATCGGCCGCAGCTCCAAGCGCGACGGACTCGAAAGCGCCCGCCAGGAGTTCCTCGGTCAGTTCGGCATCGGGCTGCTGGCCTGCTTCGTCGTCGCCCGGCAGATCCGTGTCGTCTCACGCTCCGCCCGTACGCCCGACGAGCCGCCCGTCGAGTGGCTGGCCGGCGACGACGGCACATACACCGTCCGTACGCTCCCCCACGAGGCGCGCCCCGAGCCCGGCACCACGGTCCACCTGGAGCCCAGGCCGGGCGCCGAGGAATGGGCCGCCCCGCGCCGCGTCGAGGAACTGGCCCGAGAGTTCGGCTCGTTGCTGCCGTACGAGGTGACCTACGCCGGACCCGACGGCGCCGTCCGCGAGATCACCGACCGGCCCGCCGTGTGGGACCGCCCGCACCCGACACCGACCGCCCGCCGGGTCGCCCTGGCAGGCCACTGCGCCCAGGTCTTCGGATTCACGCCGCTCGACTCCATCGACCTGGACATCCCCGTCGCCGGGGTGCGCGGCGTGGCCTACGTCCTGCCGGGCGCCACGAGCCCCGCCCACCGCGCCTCCCACCGCGTGTACCTGAAGGGCATGCTGCTCACCGACCGCGCGGACAACCTGCTGCCCGACTGGGCCTTCTTCGTACGCGTCGTCCTCGACACGGACACGCTGCGGCCCACCGCGTCCCGCGAGAACCTCTACGACGACGAGACCCTCGCCGCCGTGCGCGAGGCCCTGGGCGTGCGCGTCAGGCAGTGGCTGACCGAGCTCGCGGCGGGCGACCCGGACCGGCTCGCCGCCTTCCTCGCCGTGCACCACCTCGGCGTGAAGTCCCTCGCCCGGCACGACGCCGAACTACTGGAACTGATGCTGCCGTGGCTGCCGTTCGAGACCAGCGACGGGAGCGTGACGCTCGACGAGTTCGTACGGGCGCACCCCGAGGTCCACTTCACCCGCACGGTCGAGGAGTTCCGCCAGGTCGCCCCGATCGCCGCCGCCCACGGCCTGGGCGTCGTCAACTGCGGGTACACCTACGACGCCGACCTCGTCGCGCTGCTCCCGCGGATCAGGGACGGGGTGAAGGTCACCGAGCTCGACGCGGGAGCCGTCACCGCGCACCTCGACCCGGTCGGGCCGCAGCAGGAGCTCGCACTGGCCGGTTTCCTCGCCACCGCCCGCACCCGCCTCGACGCCCTCGGGTGCGACGTGGCGCTGCGCGCCTTCCAGCCCGTCACCGTGCCCGCGCTGCACCTCGACGACCGGGAGGCCCGCCACGAGCGGGACCGCGCCGCCGCCGAGTCCGACGCCGACGCGCTGTGGAGCGACATCCTCGGCGCGCTGCGCGGCTCGGCGCCCCGCGCGCGCCTCGTCCTCAACCACAACAACCCGCTCGTGCGCCGGATCGCCGCGATCCCCGACGCCGAACTGGCCGGCACGGCCGTCGAGTCGCTGTACGGACAGGCCCTGCTGATGGCGCAGCGTCCCCTGCGTCCCGCCGACACCTCCCTGCTCAACCGGGCCTTCATCGGACTCCTGGAATGGGCCACCCACCCGACAGCCGCCACTCCGCCCGCCACGCCCTCGGAGGACCAGCAGTGACCAGCCCCGTGCCCCCGAGCGCCGACGCCGTCCGCCTCGCCCTCCACGAGAACGAGAACGCCCCGAACGGTCTGCTCCGCAACGCCCGCGGCGAGGAACTCGTCACGGCCGCCGAGCAGACCGGTGACCGCGACGTGCTCCGCGAGGCGCTGTTCAGCCTCATACGGGCGTACGAGTTCAGCAGCGAGTCCGGCAAGATTCTGGTGCCGTTCGCCCGGTTGCTCCAGGAGTGGGACCGGGACCCCGCCGCGTTCGACCGGGGTGACACCCACACCCTGCACTGGCTCTTCAAGTGGGCCTGTTCCGGCATGCTGCGCCGGCCGGAGGTGCCCCTCGCCTCCATCGAGAAGTGGCTCGGCGACATGGAGCGCCGCTACCGGATCGCCGGATACTCGGCGGGGCCCGTGCGCAAGGCGGAACTGCACGTCGCGGAGAACACGGGCGACACGGAGCGGGCGGCACGCGCCTTCGAGGCGTGGACGGCCGCCGAACGCAACAGCATGAGCGACTGCCACGCGTGTGAACTGAACGACCAGGGACGCTACCTGGCGGAGCTGGGCGAGGACGAGAAGGCCCTGCGGACCTGGGAGCCGGTACTCGCCGGGCGGCTCAGCTGCGCCGAGGAGCCGCACCGGGTGCTCGCCAAGTCCCTGCTGCCGCTGGTGAGACTCGGCCGCCTCGACGAGGCGCGCGCCCACCATCTGCGCGGCTACCGGATGGCCAAGGGGAACGAGAGCCTGCTCTCGTCCATCGGCACGCACATCGAGTTCTGCGCCCTCACCGGCAACGAGGCACGGGGCCTCGAACTGCTGGCCGAGCACGGCTCGTATCTCGGGCGCCGTGACCAGCTCGAAGGGCGGATGGGGTTCATCACGGGAGTGCTGGTGCTCCTGGGCCGCCTGATCGAGCTGGGCCACGGGGAGCGGCCCACCGTCGCGTACGAGGGCGAGCAGCGCACCGCGAGGGAACTGCGCGAGCTGCTGGAGCCTCTGAGCGCCGCGCGGGCGGCGCTCTTCGACGCCCGCAACGGCAGCACGGTGGTGTCCGACGCGCGGACCCGGCGGCTGGAGCGCCGACCGCTGGTGGACGCGCTGCCGCTCGGCGTCCGCAGCCCGGTGCTGACGGGACCCGAAGGCGCGGGCGGGGCCCCTGCCACCGCTGCGGCTCCGCGCCGGCCGGTGGTGGGCGCGGACCTGCCGGAGCTGGTCGCGGAGGCGCGGCGGCTGCGCGAACTCGGGCACCCCGGCCGGACCGCGGCGTGGGACCGGGTCGCGGAGGCGGTCGAAGCGGTGGCCGCCGCCGGGGGTGACGGGCCGGACGCCCTGCTCGCCGCCGATCTGCTGTCGCACCGCGCGGTCGTGGCCGGGCGGGAGCACCGGCAGCCGCCCAGGGCGCTCTTCGCCGAGGCGGCCGAGGCGTACCGCGCGGTGGGCGAGCCGGCCCGGGCCGCGCTCAGCGAGCTGCACCTGGCCCTGGCCGCCCTCCAGGAGGGCGCCGAGGCCGAAGAGGTGCGGCGGCTGCTCGACGCGGCGGCCGCCGCCGCCGAGGCCCTGGACCCGGCGGATCCGGCGCGGCTGCGGCGCATGGCGGGCGCGGACCTGATGAGGATCAAGGTGGAAACCTTCCTGGCCCACCAGGCGTCCGCGCACGGGGAGTCCGCGCACGGGGAGTCCGCGCACGGGCATTCCGCGCACGGGGAAGGCGGGCAGGACGCTGACGGCGACCCCGCCCCGGCCGCGCTCGCGGACCTGGTCGAGCGGTACGCCGAGCACGGCGGTACGGGCGAGGTGACCGGCGTGGACGACATCCTGGCCGACGCCGAGATCATGCTGGCCCAGGACGCGTGGGAGGAGCAGGACTGGATACGCGTCGAGGCTCTCCTCTCCTCCGCCGCCGACCGCTGCGTCAGCACCGGCCGCGTCTGGCAGAGCGTGGAGCCGCTGAGCCGGCTGGCCCGGCTGCGCATGATGCACGGCCGCTTCGACAGGGCCGAGGAGCCGGCGCGCGCCGCCGTCACCCACAGCGCGGAGCTGACCGACTTCGCCGAGCTCGCGGCCGTACGGCTGACCCTGGCGGAAGCGCTCTACCAGCAGGACGGCAAGGAGGCCGAGGCGGCGACGCACGCCCTGGACGCCGCGCACTGGTTCGACGCCGCGGGCGACACGGCGGGCGGCGGCGCGTACGCACGGCTGGTTCTCGCCCAGGCGTACGGCGCGACCGGGCGGCCGTCGGAAGCCGCCGAGGTGCTGGAGTCCGCGCTGGCCGACCTGCTCGAACAGGGTGAGGGCCGGGCGGTACGGGCGCGCGAGGCGCTCGCGGAGAACCTGCGCGCGCTCCGCGACGCACGCGGAGCGGCCGAGCAGTACCTGCTGGCCGCCGAGGTGGCCAAGGGCTGGGACGAACGGGAGCCGGAGGCGAGGCTGGCGTCCCTGGCCGCGGAATGCCTGGCCGGCGCCGGTTTGCGGGAGGAGGCCAAGCGGGCGTACGTCCGGGCACTGGAGCTGTGGCGCCCGACCGGGCGGACCGTCGCGTACGTCCGAGCGCTGCGCTCGCTCGCCTGGCTGGAGGTGAGCGGCGAGCCGACGGACGCCGAAGCCGTCGCCCGGGCGCGGGCTCTCATGGACCAGGCGCTCGAAGCCCTGGACGGAGGCTCCGGAGAACTGCTCGCGGAGCGTGCCCGCACCTGCGCGCAACTGGCGGAACTCCTGGAGGACCAGCTCTACGAAGAGTACGAGGACCCCGACGACGACGAGGACGACGGCCTGGCCGGCGGGGACGGCGAGAAGCAGGACACCAGCGGCGAGGACGGCGGCGAGGACGGCGGTGAGGACGCCGTCCGCCGGGAGGCGGCCGTCCTCTGGGAGCGGGCGATCGACGCGTTCGCGGCCTGCGGCGCCGATGTCCTGGACGAGCGGGCCGACTGTGTGCTTCGTCTCGCCTGGACCGAGAAGGGCCTCGGCCGGGCGGACCACGCCGTCCGCCGTGTGCGCGCCCTGGTGGTGGAACTGGCCGCCGTGGACACGGACGAAGCACGCCGGCTGCTGCGGACCGCGGAGCACCACCTGAAGAACCTGAGGTAGGCGGACGCGTGCCCCGGCCCAGCGGACCCCCCGGTACCGGGCGGGTCCCGCGTAGGGTCGGGGCATGCGCCTGAGTACCGTGATACTTCCCGTCCGCCGCTGGTCGCAGGGCGGCCGTGACGCCTGGCAGCGGGCCGAACAGCTCGGCTTCCACACCGCCTACACGTACGACCACCTGTCCTGGCGCAGCTTCCGGGACGGCCCGTGGTTCGGCGCCGTGCCCACGCTCACCGCCGCCGCCGGCGCGACCTCGCGCATGCGGCTCGGCACCCTCGTCACCTCGCCGAACTTCCGGCACCCCGTGACCCTCGCCAAGGACCTCATCACCCTCGACGACGTGTCCGGCGGCCGCGTCACGCTGGGCATCGGCGCGGGCGGCAACGGGTTCGACGCGACCGTGCTCGGCCAGGAACCGTGGACCCCGCGCGAGCGCGCCGACCGGTTCGGCGAGTTCCTGCCGCTCCTGGACCGGCTGCTCACCGAGCCCGCCGTCACCCACACGGGCACCCACTACTCCGCCGACGAGGCCCGCAACATCCCCGGTTGCGTCCAGGGGCCCCGGCTGCCCTTCGCCGTCGCCGCGACCGGCCCGCGCGGGCTGAGGCTCGCCGCCCGGTACGGGCAGGCATGGGTGACCACGGGCGACCCCAAGCTCTTCGAGTCCGGTACGCCGGCCGAGTCGCTGGAGGCCATCCGCGGCCAGATCACCAAGCTGGGCGCGGCCTGCGCCGAGACGGGCCGGGACGTCGGGGAGCTGGACAAGATCCTGCTCACCGGCTTCACCCCGGAGCGGAGCGGCCCCCTGCGGTCCCTCGACGCCTTCGTCGACTTCGCGGGCCGCCACTTCGCCCTCGGGTTCACCGAGATCGCGCTGCACGCCCCGATACCCGACTCCGACTTCGCCGCCGACGAGAAGGTCTTCGAGCGGATCGCGACGGAAGGGCTCGCGCAGCTGCGGTCCTGAGCCGGGACGGGCCGTGCTGTCGGGCTCGCCGGTGTTTCCGGCCGCCGCGTGCGTGCGTTTCACGCCGTGATCATCGCGCGCTGCCTAGGCTGGCCCCCATGGACGGGGAAACGGTTTTGGCGGCCTTCGAGGCCGAGTCGCAACGCCTGTACGAGAGGGTCTGCGGAATCCCGGAAGCGGAGTGGGACCGGCCGAGCCAATGCCGCCCGTGGACGGTGCGTGAGGTGTTCGCCCACCTGACGATCGCGGTGGGCCGGGTCGGAGGCATGCTGGCGGAGCCCGAGCCGCAGCCGTCGGGCGTGCTGGTGACGGCCGCCGGGTACTACGCCCCGGACGAGCGCTTCTCGCCGCGCGCCAACGACGCACGGGTCGGCGCGGCCCAGGACGGGGCGGCCGGGTACGACGACGGCCGGGCCCTGGCCGAGGGCTTCGACGCCGTCTGGCGGGCCGTCGCCGCCTCCTGCGCCAAGGAGCCGCCGGAAAGGCTCGTCCGTACGCGGCACGGCGACCCGATGCTCTTGTCGGACTTCCTCGTGACCCGAGTCGTCGAGGTGTGCGTGCACGGTTTCGACGTGGCCATGGGGCTCGGCTGCCGGCCCTGGCCGACGGGTGAGGCGGCGGACGTGGTGGCGCGGCTGCTGCTGGACGGGGAGCCGTACGACCGCCCGGTCACGGTGGCGGGGGCGGGCTGGGACCGTACGACGTTCCTGCTCAGGGCGACGGGGCGGCAGCCGATGACCGAGGCCGAACGGGCGGCGGCCGAACGGCACGGGCTGCGCGCCCTGACACTGGGCTGAGGCTCGGCGGTACGGGCCGAAGCGGGCCGGGCCGCCTCACTCGGGGAAGCGCAGGAACCGCGGCGGTACGGACGAGGTGAGCCAGACGCCGTTGGCGCTGACCCGGAACACGTGGCCTGCGCGGTGCATGGCCCCGGCGTCCACGCTGATGACGACGGGGCGGCCGCGCCGGGCGCCGACGCGGGTGGCCGTCTCGCGGTCGGGCGAGAGATGGACGTCGTGCCGGGCCATGGGGCGCAGCCCTTCGGCGCGGATGGCGTCGAGGCTGCGGGCGACGGTGCCGTGGTAGAGGTACGCCGGAGGCTCGGCCTCCGGGAGCCCGAGGTCGACGTCCACGGTGTGCCCCTGGCTGGCGCGGATCAGGGGGCCGTCGACGGCGAAGCGCTGCTTGTCGTTGACGGCGACGACGTGGTCGAGTTCGGCGCGGGAGATCGGGAAGCCGTGCGCGGCCGCGGCCCGCAGGAGGGCGTCGATCTCGACCCAGCCGTTCTCGTCCAGAGTGATGCCGATGCGGCCGGGCTGGTGCCGCAGGTGCTTCGAGAGGTACTTCGACACCTTGGTGGTGCGTCTTTCGTCCATCGCGTCGTCCATCGCGTCAGACTGCCCGGCGAGACGGGCGTCACGCCACTCATTTGGCCCCGCAGGTTTGGTCCACAACCAACTCCACTTTTCCACAAGGGATTTGGGAATCCTGTGGACAACTACCGGGGCTTGCAGGGTATTTGTCCAACTCCATCCTCGCCGCCGCTCTTTGCCGCCATCGCGTCCAACATCCTTGCCTGCACCTCCCGTTCGGTGGCCGCCGCCACGAAGGCGTCCGCGTCGGCCGGCCCAACGAGTCGGCGTACCGCGCTCATCGTCGCCTCGGGCAGGGTCACCGTCGCGCGCTCCGGCTCGGCCGGGGCGGGCTCACCGGCCCCGAGGTGCTGCTGGAGGTGGCGGGTCGCGAACAGGCGCATGGCGCGCGCGAGTTCGGCGTCGACGGTCTGCTGGGCGAGGGGCCGCAGCCGCCGCACCAGCGTCGCCGCCTCCGCCGCGTCCGCGTCCGTGGGCGGGGTGTGGCCGAGGTAGCGGGCGAAGACGTGCTCGGTCGTGAACTCCAGGAAACGCGCGGCGATGTGCTCCACCTGCCCGCGAAGTTCCCTGAGGTGCCCGGAGATCGCGGGCAGCGGGACGCCCGCCGCGTGCAACTCGACCGCCACCGCCAGCTCTTGCGGCGAAGGGACGAGGAACTCGTCGTCCCGTCCCGGCACCCGCTCCAGGACTCCGAGCTCCACCGCCTCCTCCACCGCGTCGTCGTCGGGGCTGCCGCCGAACCGCGCGTCCAGCTCGGCGCGCGATATCCGGTCGGCCTCCTCGTCCGTCCACGGCCCGCTGACCTCGGTGACGAGCCCGAGCACCCCGCCGAGCCCCTTCCCCGAGTCCCACGCCTCCAGCAGTTCCTTGATGCTGGCCAGGGTGTAGCCGCGGTCGAGGAGACCGGCGATCTGGTCGAGCCGGGCCAGGTGAGTGTCCCCGTACACGTTGGACCGCCCGCGCCGCTCGGGCCGGGGCAGCAGGCCCCGGTCCTGGTACGCGCGGATCGTACGGACCGTCGCGCCGCTCAGGTGCGCGAGGTCCTCGATGCGGTACTCGGCCGCCGGCTGCCCGGAACCGCTCACGCCTTCACTCCCTCACCCGTCCCGCCCCCGACCGTGCCGCCCGTCCCGGGCTCCCGCCGGGGCCGCGGGCATGGTCGCGAGGTGCCCGACGGCTTCGCGCGGCGGGCCTTCCCGGTACGGATGGTACGACCGCCGCACGCGGGGCGGTGCCGGCGGAGCCTGCGCCCTGTCGCAGGCGCTCACAGCGGCGGTTCCATCCGGGCGAGCGCGCGCAGGGCCCTGGGCGCGAAGCGCGACAGGAAGTGCGCGCCGTGCGCCTCGGGCGTCACCGGTACGACCGCCTGGTTGCGTACGACGGCCTTCAGGACCGCGTCGGCGACCTTCTCCGGCGGGTAGTTGCGCAGCCCGTACAGGCGGGACGACTTGCGCTGCCGGCGCTTCTCCTCGTCCGGCGACACCCCGGCGAACCGTGCGGTCGACGTGATGCCGGTGTTGACGAGCCCGGGGCAGATCGCGCTGACGCCGATGCCCCGCCCGGCGAACTCCGCCCGCAGGCACTCGCTCAGCATCAGCACCGCCGCCTTCGACGTGCTGTAGGCGGGCAGGGCCCTGGACGGCTGGTACGCCGCCGCCGAAGCGGTGTTGACGATGTGGCCGCCCTGCCCCCGGTCGGCCATCTGCCTGCCGAAGAGACGGCAGCCGTGGATGACTCCCCACAGGTTCACGTCCAGGACCTTCTTCCAGTCCTCGGACGTGGTGTCCAGGAAGGATCCCGACAGGCCGATCCCGGCGTTGTTGACCAGCACGTCGACGATTCCGTACTCGGCGGCGACCTTCTCGGCCAGCTTCTCCATCGCCTGCTCGTCGCTGACGTCGACCGTCTCGGCCCAGGCCTTCGGGGCCCCGATCAGCCGCGCCATCTCCGCCGTGCGGGCCGCGCCCTCCGCGTCCCGGTCCACGGCCACGATCCGCGCGCCCGCCTCGGCGAACGCGTAGGCGGTGGCCCGCCCGATGCCGCCGGCGGCGCCCGTCACCAGGACGAGCTGCCCGCCGAACCGGTCGGCGTACGGTCCGCTGGCCACCGGCTCCCGCGGCGCGACCCCGGCGGCGGTGTCCTCGTTCGCCGTGACGAACTCGCCGATCCACGCCGCGAGCTGGTCGGGCCTGGTGCGCGGCACCCAGTGCTTGGCGGGCAGCGAGCGTCGCACCAGCTGCGGCGCCCACGACTCGAGGCCGTCGTACAGCCGCTCCGAGAGGAAGGCGTCACCGGTCGGTGTGATCAGCTGCACGGGCGCGTGGGCGTACGCGTCGGCGCGCGGCCTGCGCAGCCGGGCGCGCACGTTGTCGCGGTAGAGCCAGGCGCCGTGCGCCGCGTCGCGGGGCAGCGATGCCGTCGGGTAGTCGCCGGCCGGCACCTTCTCCACCCGCTGGAGGATCCTGGGCCACTGCCTGCCGAGCGGTCCGCGCCAGGCCAGCTCCGGGAGCACCGGTGTGTGCAGCAGGTACACGTACCAGGACTTGGCGCCCTGCCCGAGGAGTTGGGCCGCCCGGCGGGGTGTCGGCCGGGACATCCGCTTCTTGATCCAGTGGCCGAAGTGGTCGAGGGACGGGCCGGACATCGAGGTGAACGAGGCGATCCGGCCCTCCGTGCGCCTGACCGTCACGAACTCCCACGCCTGTACGGATCCCCAGTCGTGCCCCACCAGGTGCACCGGCTTGCCGGGGCTGACCGCGTCCGCGACCGCGAGGAAGTCGTCCGTCAGCTTCTCCAGGGTGAAGCCGCCGCGCAGCGGCTCCGGCGCGGTGGACCTGCCGTGCCCGCGTACGTCGTACAGCACGACATGGAAGCCGCCGTCCGACGCGAGCCGGGACGCGACCTCGGTCCACACCTCCTTGCTGTCCGGGTAGCCGTGCACCAGCACCACGGTCGGCCGCGTCGGATCGCCCAGTTCGGCGACGCACAGCTCGATCCCGCCCGTACGCACCCACCGCTCGGTGGCCTGCTCGATACTCACGCCGCCTTCTCCTCTGCCCAGCGCCGCACATGCGGCAGATCGTCGTCGAGCCAGAACGCGCTCTGCTCCGGGTCCCTGGAGTCCGTCACCACCAGGATCTCCTCGAACTTCGCCCCCGTGCCCCGGAACCCGAGGTGCGGTTCCACCGCCCACAGGCCCGGCTGCGGCGGGTGGTCGGAGAAGGTGTACGGGCTCCACAGCGGCGACCAGCCCTCGCGGTGCCCGTGCAGCGCGTCGCTCGCCAGCCCTTTCAGCGCCTGCGTCCCGAAACCGAAGACCCGGGGCGACCAGCGCCGCTCCTTCACCCGATCGACCTTGTGGGCGATGACGCCGAAGGGATACGCGCGGTGCCGGTTGGCGTACCCCTGGCGGGTCATGAGCCGCTCGACGTCCTCGTAGATCTCCCGCAGCGGCCGGCGCTCGCGCACCTCGCGCAGGATCAGCTCGCGGTGCGGTTCGAGGTCGGCGAGGAGCCGGTCGTGCACCGGGTTGAGGCCGAGGCATCCCGAGTAGCCCACGTCGGCGGTGAAGCCGCGGTACACCGGGGCCATGTCGAGGATGAACGGCATCCCCGCCTCCAGCCGCCGGTTCGTAGGGAAGAACTGGAGCGGTATGCGGAAGCCGGCGAAGGCCGTACGGTCCCCGAACCAGGCGAAAGGCAGGTGGAACCAGTCGTTCACCCCGCGCTCGCCCAGCCACTGGCGCTGCATCCGCGCCGCCTCGCGCTCCGTCACCCCCGGCTTGAGCTGCGCCGCGACGGCTTCCGCGCAGGCGTAGGCGAGGCGCTGCACCTCCCGGAACCCCCGCAGCCGCGCGGTGAGTTCGCCCTGTGCCGCGGAGCCTGCTGAGACTGCTGCTGAGGCCATGCCACCTGTCCGTCCCGTGTTGCGGTACGCGGTCGTAACTTGACACTGATGAATGTGACAATGCTCGGCGGCTGCGTCAAGAGCCCGGGTGTTACCTGTGGAAACAGGTGCTCGGGCGGGCTGCCCCTACGGGCCCGTACGCCTTGAGGCGGACACGGATCCAGCCGCCTGGTCTGACGCCCGCTGTGGTCCGCGCCACTACCGTCGAACACGTGACTGTGATCGCGACCGAAAGCCTGAGCAAGCGGTTCCCGAGGGTGACCGCTCTTGACCGGCTCTCGTTGGACATCGGACCCGGTGTTACCGGCCTGGTGGGCGCCAACGGAGCCGGCAAGTCCACCTTGATCAAGATCCTGCTGGGTCTGTCCCCCGCCACGGAGGGCACGGCCGCCGTGCTCGGTCTGGACGTCGCCACCAGCGGCGGCGCCATCCGCGAGCAGGTCGGCTACATGCCCGAGCACGACGCGCTGCCGCCCGACGTCTCGGCCACCGAGTTCGTCGTCCACATGGCACGCATGTCGGGGCTCCCGCCGACGGCCGCCCGCGAGCGCACCGCCGACACCCTGCGGCACGTCGGCCTGTACGAGGAGCGCTACCGGCCGATCGGCGGCTACTCGACCGGCATGAAGCAGCGCGTGAAGCTGGCCCAGGCGCTGGTCCACGACCCCAAACTGGTCCTCCTCGACGAGCCGACCAACGGTCTCGACCCGGTCGGACGCGACGAGATGCTCGGCCTCATCCGCCGCGTCTACACCGACTTCGGCATCTCGGTGCTGGTCACCTCCCACCTCCTCGGCGAACTGGAGCGCACCTGCGACCACGTCGTCGTCATCGACGGCGGCTCGCTGCTCCGCTCCAGCTCCACCAGCGACTTCACGCAGACCACCGCCACCCTGGCCGTCGAGGTGACCAACAGCGAGGCGCATCCCGACGGCACCCGCGCCGTACGGGAGGCGCTGACCGCCGCCGGAGCGAAGCTCCACGCGCGGGTGGAGGACGGTCTGCCGGGCGCCGGCCACGTCCTGCTCGTCGAGGCGACGGGCGAGGAGACGTACGACCTCGTGCGCGACACCGTCGCCGCCCTCGGGATCGGGCTCGTACGGATGGAACAGCGCCGGCACCACATCGCGGAGGTCTTCCGCACGGACGAGCAGGCGGCGGCCGCCGCCGAGGCCGCCCGCGAGCCCGCCGCCGCACAGCAGAAGGGAGCCGGCCGCGATGCCGTCTGAGCTCACGACACCGCAGGGCACCGACCCGACCCGTATCCACAACATCGGCTACCGGTCGTACGACGGACCGCGCCTGGGCCGGTCCTACGCCCGCCGCTCGCTCTTCTCGCAGTCCCTGCGCGGCGCGTACGGACTGGGCCGCAGCGCCAAGTCCAAGGTCCTGCCGATGATCCTGTTCGCGGTGATGTGCCTGGTCGCGGCCATCATCGTCGCGGTCGCCGTGGCCACTCCCGGCATGACCGACCTGCCGCTGAAGTACACGCGGTACGCGATCGTCATGCAGGCCGTCATCGGCCTCTACCTGGCCTCCCAGGCCCCGCAGTCCGTCTCGCGCGACCTGCGCTTCAAGACCGTCCCGCTGTACTTCTCCCGCCCCATCGAGCGCGTCGACTACGTCCTCGCCAAGTACGCGGCGATGGCGTCGGCCCTCTTCGTCCTCACGGCGACCCCGCTGGTGATCCTGTACGCCGGTGCGCTGCTCGCCGAATTCGACTTCGCGGACCAGACGAAGGCGTTCGCACAGGGGCTGGTCTCCGTGGCACTGCTGTCCGTCCTCTTCGCCGGCCTCGGCCTCGTGATGGCCGCCCTCACCCCCCGCCGCGGCTTCGGTGTGGCCGCCGTCATCGCCGTACTGACCATCTCCTACGGCGCGGTGTCCACGGTCCAGGTCATCGCCTGGGAGCAGGGTTCCGCCGGTGCGGTCCAGTGGCTCGGACTGTTCTCCCCCCTGACGCTCATCGACGGCGTACAGACCGCCTACCTCGGCGCCACGTCCGCCTTCCCCGGAGGGGAAGGCCCCTCGGCCGGCAGTGGCGTGGTCTACCTGCTCGCCGTCCTCGCGCTCATCGCCGGCTCCTACGCCGTCCTGATGCGCCGCTACCGAAAGGTCGGGCTGTGACCACCATCGACATCGACCACACCTCGCGCTGGTTCGGCAACGTGGTGGCGGTCAACGACATCACGATGCGCGTCGGCCCCGGCGTGACCGGGCTGCTCGGCCCCAACGGCGCGGGCAAGTCCACGCTGATCAACATGATGGGCGGCTTCCTGGCCCCCTCGACCGGCACCGTCACCCTCGACGGGAAGCCGATCTGGCGCAACGAGTCGGTCTACAAGGAGATCGGGATCGTGCCCGAGCGGGAGGCGATGTACGACTTCCTCACGGGACGCGAGTTCGTCGTCGCCAACGCCGAACTGCACGGCCTGACCGCCGCGGCGGCGCAGCAGGCCCTCGCGACCGTCGAGATGGAGTACGCGCAGGACCGCAAGATCGCGACGTACAGCAAGGGCATGCGCCAGCGCGTGAAGATGGCGTCCGCCCTCGTCCACAACCCGTCCGTGCTGCTCCTGGACGAGCCGTTCAACGGCATGGACCCGCGCCAGCGCATGCAGCTGATGGACCTGCTGCGGCGGATGGGCGCGGAGGGCCGTACGGTCCTCTTCTCCTCCCACATCCTGGAGGAGGTCGAACAGCTCGCCTCGCACATCGAGGTGATCGTGGCCGGACGGCACGCCGCCTCCGGCGACTTCCGCAAGATCCGCCGCCTGATGACGGACCGCCCGCACCGCTATCTCGTACGGTCCAGCGACGACCGCGCACTCGCCGCGGCGCTGATCGCGGACCCGTCGACGGCCGGCATCGAGGTGGACGCGGCCGAGGGCGCGCTGCGTGTACAGGCCGTCGACTTCGGCCGGTTCACGACCCTGCTCCCGCAGGTCGCCCGCGCGCACGGCATCCGGCTGCTGACGGTCTCGCCCTCCGACGAGTCGCTCGAATCGGTCTTCTCCTACCTCGTAGCGGCCTGAAAGGAGCTTGCAGCGATGATCTACGAACCCACAGTCGCCCGGCTCACCTACCGGGCCCTCCTCGGCCGCCGCAGGGCCGCCATCCTCTTCGTCCTGCCGGCCCTGCTGATCGCCATCGCGGTCGCGGTACGGCTGCTGTCGGGCGCGGACGACCAGATCGCCTCCGACGTGCTGGGCGGTTTCGCGATCGCCACGATGGTCCCGCTGATCGGCGTCATCGCGGGGACCGGCGCGATCGGGCCCGAGATCGACGACGGCTCGATCGTCTACCTGCTCGCCAAGCCGGTGAAGCGCTCGACGATCATCTTCACCAAGCTGATCGTCGCGATCGCGGTGACGATGGCCTTCTCGGCCGTCCCCACCTTCGTCGCGGGCCTGGTCCTCAACGGCAACAGCGGGCAGATCGCCATCGCCTACACGGTCGCGGCGCTGGTGGCCTCGGTCGCGTACAGCGCGATCTTCCTCCTGCTCGGTACGGTCAGCCGCCACGCGGTGGTCTTCGGCCTGGTGTACGCGCTGGTCTGGGAGACGCTCTTCGGCAGCCTCGTCCCCGGCGCGCGCACGCTCAGCGTCCAGCAGTGGGCGCTGTCCCTGGCCGAACGCATCGGCGAGAACGGCATCATCACCTCCGACGTCGCCCTGCCGACGGCGACGGTCCTGCTCGCCCTGGTGACGGTCGTGGCGACCTGGTACGCGGGCCAGAAGCTCCGGGTGCTCAAGCTCGCGGGCGAGGAGTAGCCGCACCAAGCGGAACCATGCCATCCGTCAACCCCCGCCCCGTGGGCGGGGGTTGACGCGTTTCCGCGTAACTGTACGTTTATCGGCTCGTTGTTCCCTCTGCGTGGAGGCAACTGGAATCTGATACGTCGAGCGTTCGTGAAGTGCGGGATTGCCGGTGCCGGAACGGATCCGGACCGGTCACCAGAGTGAGTAGCCACCTTGAGCGTCCTCCGCCCCCGAAAAAGCCCGGGGTGAGGGCTGTCCGACGCCGGCTCCACAACGAAAGGCATTCCCGTGCCGTCAGAAGTCGCCCTGCTCGAATCGCGCGCCATGCGCGACGAGCACCTGGTGCGCGTCGACGTCCTCGACAAGGTCAAGGCGCTTGTCATGCTCCCGGACGGAATTTACGTTCGCACAGAGGACGTGGCCAGGTATTTCGAGGTATCCACAGAGGTCCTCAAAAAGGTGGTCCAGCGGCATCGCGCCGAGCTGGACGAGAACGGGTTGCAAGTACTGCGAGGCGCTGAGCTGCGAGTCTTCCAGAGGGACATGATGTCCCTCTGGAACGGCGACCTGGGGACAAGTTATCCACAGGCGGCGACCAACCTGACTCTGTACACCCGCAGGACCGTCCTCAACATCGCGATGCTCCTTCGCGACAGCGACATCGCCCGATGCGTCCGTACGTACCTCCTCGACGCCGAGGAGGACGGCCGGCGCGCCGGTTACGCCTCGCTCGACCAGCGCGTCACCACGGTGGAGAACCACCTCGACACGGTGGGCCGCGCACTCCAGGAACTGGGCCCCGTCATCAACGGGATCTCGGTACGGCTGGACCGGCTCGACCGGCGGCTCGACGCCACCAACCAGGTGATCGGAGCCATGAGCAACCGGCTCTGCGACCTCTCCGACCACATGCGGCACATGGGGGACCGCATCGACCGCAGGCTCGACGACGTCTCCCACCGGCTGAGCGCCCTGGAGCGCGACCAGCGCGGAAAGAGGCGTAAGCGCCGCTGACGGACGGCCGCCGCCGGGGACCTCAGGCCGGCAGCAGCCGCCGCAGTACGGCGGTGTGGCTGTGGTCCGGGTCCTTGGCGGCGGTCAGCAGGGTCACCCGGGACGCCCCGGCGACCGTACGGCGCAGCTCGTCCAGGGCCGCAGCCGCCCCGGGGGCGGAGAGCTCGGACTCGTAACGCCTCACGAACTCCTCGAAGCCGCCGGACGAGGCGTGGTACCAGCGGCGCAGCTCCGTCGACGGGGTCAGGGCCTTCGGCCACTCGTCCACCCGCGCCGCCTCCTTGCTCAGGCCGCGCGGCCACAGCCGGTCGACCAGGACACGCACACCGTCTTCGGCGGACGGCTCCTCGTACACCCTGCGCACACGTACCTCGGGTTCGGTCACGAGGACCAGCCTGCTACACCCGGCGGTCGCGCGCCGCGAACAGACCCACCACCAGGGCCGCCGCGCACACCCCCAGCATCAGGGCGATCGGCACCGTCCAGCTTCCCGTCGCCTCGTACACCGCGCCCGCGGCCAGCGGGCCGGCCGCCGCCAGCAGGTACCCGACCGTCTGCGCCATCCCGGACAGCCGGGCCGCCGTCACCGCGTCGCCCGAGCGCAGCACGATCAGCGTCAGCGCCAGGCCGACCGCCCCGCCCTGGCCGACGCCGAGCACCGCCGACCAGAGCCACGCGCCGGCCACCGGGGCGATCATCAGACCGGCGTAACCCGCCGCGACCATCGTCGTGACCAGCACGATCAACGGGCGCTGACCGCGCATGCGGCCGGCCAGCAGGGGGACGACGAACGCGCCCGCGACCTGGATGAGGTTGTTGAAGGCGAAGACCACACCGGCCGTGGAGCGGCTCATTCCGTGGTCGGTGAAGATCGTCGGCATCCAGGCGATCAGGACGTACGACCACAGCGACTGCAAGCCCATGAAGAGCGTCACCTGCCACGCCAGCCTCGACCGCCACACACTCCGGCCCCCCGGGGCGGCGGCGCCGAGCGGCGGCGACGCGACGCGCACCTCGTGCCCCGTACGGCCCCGGGCGATCAGCACCTGCGGCAGCCACGCCACCGCCGCGACCACGGCCAGCAGCGACCAGAACGCCAGCGACGCCTCCCAACTGCCGCCGAACGCCTTCTCCAGCGGCACCGACGCGGCAGCCGCGACCGTCGCGCCCGCGATCATCGCCCCGGTGTAGACGGACGTCATCGACGCGGCCCTGCCCGGGAAGTCCCGCTTGATCAGACCCGGCATGAGGACGTTGAGCAGGGCGATCGCCAGCCCGATCAGCAGGCTGCCGCCGTACAGCGCCGACACCGCCGGCACCACCCGCACCACGATGCCCGCGCCCAGCAGCAGGAGCGCGCCCAGCAGCACCACTTCGGTCCCGAACCGCCGCCCCAGCCACGGCGCCACCATCGCGCCCACACCGAGGAACAGCACCGGCACCGACGTGACCAGGCTGGTCGCCGTCGACGACAGCCCGAACGTCTCGCTGATCTCGCCCACCAGCGGCGACGCACTCGCCAGGGCCGCCCGCATGTTGACCGACGCCAGCACGATCCCGACCAGCAGCACCACCGGACGGGCGAGCAACGCCCGTCTCGCGGCGGCTCCCCGGGGCGACGGCCGTACGCCGGCCTCGGCGTCCAGGAGCAGGTGACCGGAATCCGGGCGTGACAAGACGAGCGCCTTTCAGGAGAACAGAGCAGGTGCGGGAGAAGTCAGCGGGTGATCAGGGACGTCACCACGTCGATCGGCGCCTGGAGCAGGGCGCGCGCGGCCCGTTCGGCTGCCGCCGGGTCGCCGGCCTCGATCGCGTCGACCAGCGCCCCGTGCGCGGCCAGGTCGATCGGCGGCATCTCGCGGTCGCCGAGCGCGGTGACCAGCGTTTCGTGCACCTGGGTGGAGAAGAAGCGGTACACCTCGGTGAACGCGGCGTTGTGCGTGGCCTCGACGACGCCGAGGTGGAACGCCAGGTCCGCGTCCGCCGCCCGGTCACCCTTTTCGTGCAGTTCGCCGAGGACGCGCCGCAGCGTGCGCAGGTCCGCCTCGTCCCGCCGTACGGCCGCCAGCCTCGCCGCCTCCGCCTCCAGCGCGACCCGCAGCTCCAGTACGTCGAGTACGTTCGCGTGCCGCATCCCGCGCAGCACCGCCGCCGGATCGGCGGCCGAGCGTACGAACGTGCCGTTGCCCTGGCGCGATTCCAGGAGCCCGGCGTGCACCAGCACGCGTACCGCCTCCCGCACCGTGTTGCGGCCGACGCCGAGCTGCTCGGCGAGGTCGTGCTCGGTGGGAATGCGGTCACCGACGGCCCACTCGCCCTCGGCCAGCTGCGCCCGCAACTGGTCCACGACGGTGTCCACCAGGGACTGCCGCCCCGCTGCCCGCAGCGCCATCAGGTCCGCCTCCGCGTCGATTTCCGGGTCCTCGCACCCCGGGCGAATCACCCGGTTGCCCAGTCATCCTACAACTACTCACAAAAATAAGATGACGCCGCCCCGGCCACCCGGGACACTGGGTGACGCACCACTCACGGGGGAGGAGTGTTGGCCGGTGACGAGCCGACCCGGCCAACACTCGCCACCGAGGGCGCGTACAGGAAGCACGACGCCGCCGGGACTCAGCCGCTCAGCAGCTGTTCCAGGACGACCGCGATCCCGTCGTGGTCGTTGGACGCCGTGATCTCGTGGGCCACGGCCTTGAGTTCGTCGTGCGCGTTGGCCATCGCGACGCCGTGCGCCGCCCAGCCGAACATGGGGATGTCGTTCGGCATGTCGCCGAAGGCGATGGTGTCGGCTGCCTTCAGCTTCAGCCGCCGCGCCGCAAGCGACAGGCCCGTCGCCTTGCTCAGGCCCAGCGGCAGCAGCTCCACCACGCCCTCGCCCGCCATGACCACGTCGACCAGATTGCCGACCGTCTGGCGCGCGACCCGCGCCAGCTCGTCGTCGCCCAGGTCCGGGTGCTGGATGTAGACCTTGTTCAGCGGCGCCGACCACAACTCGGACGGGTCCTTGAGATCGACGTACGGCAGCGGGCCTTCCTGCACCCGGTAGCCCGCCCCGACCAGCACCTCGCCGTCCAGGCCGTCGCGGCTCGCCGCCAGCGCCAGCGGACCCGTCTCCGCCTCGATCTTCGACAGCGCGAGGCCGGCCAGCTGCCGGTCCAGCGTCACCGAGGTCAGCAACCGGTGCTCACCGGCGTGGTAGACCTGCGCGCCCTGACCGCAGACCGCGAGACCGTCGTAGCCGAGGTCGTCCAGGATGTGCCGCGTCCACGGGACCGAGCGCCCGGTGACGACGATGTGGGCCGCGCCCGCCGCCGTGGCGGCGGCGAGCGCGTCGCGCGTACGCGCCGAGACCGTGTCGTCGGAGCGCAGCAGCGTCCCGTCGAGATCGGTCGCGA
The DNA here is from genome assembly GCF_053610585.1 of Streptomyces sp. NPDC054887. Taxonomy (NCBI): domain Bacteria; kingdom Bacillati; phylum Actinomycetota; class Actinomycetes; order Kitasatosporales; family Streptomycetaceae; genus Streptomyces; species Streptomyces sp. NPDC054887. The sequence continues at coordinate 189,082 of NZ_JBSGYQ010000001.1, forward strand.
CGAGCTTGTACGGGAAGGGGCGCGGCCCCGTGGTGCCGGTGGCGGTACTCACTTGGAGAGGGGCTCCAGCGTCTCGCGCCCACCGAGGTACGGACGCAGCATCTCGGGCACCCGCACGGAGCCGTCCGCCAGCTGGTGGTTCTCCAGGATCGCCACGATCGTGCGCGGCACGGCGCACAGCGTGCCGTTCAGCGTCGCCAGCGGCTGGAGCACCTTCTTGCCGTCACGCGTGTCGCGCATCCGGACGGACAGGCGGCGCGCCTGGAACCCGTCGCAGTTCGAGGCGGAGGTCAGCTCGCGGTACTTGCCCTGCGTCGGGATCCACGCCTCGCAGTCGAACTTCCGCGAGGCGGACGACCCCAGGTCGCCCGTCGCCACGTCGATGACCTGGAAGGGCAGCTCCAGGCCGGTCAGCCACTGCTTCTCCCACTCCAGCAGCCGCTTGTGCTCGTTCTCCGCGTCCGACGGGTCGACGTACGAGAACATCTCGACCTTGTCGAACTGGTGCACCCGGAAGATGCCCCGGGTGTCCTTGCCGTACGTGCCGGCCTCGCGGCGGAAGCAGGGGGAGAATCCCGCGTACCGCAGCGGCAGCTTGTCCGCGTCGATGATCTCGTCCATGTGGTACGCCGCGAGCGGCACCTCGGACGTACCGACGAGGTAGTAGTCGTCCTTCTCCAGGTGGTACACGTTCTCGGCGGCCTGGCCGAGGAATCCCGTGCCCTCCATGGCGCGCGGGCGGACCAGCGCAGGCGTGAGCATCGGGATGAACCCGGCCTCGGTGGCCTGCGCGATCGCCGCGTTGACCAGCGCGAGTTCGAGGAGGGCGCCGACCCCGGTCAGGTAGTAGAAGCGCGAGCCCGACACCTTGGCGCCGCGCTCGACGTCGATGGCGCCGAGCGCCTCGCCGAGCTCCAGGTGGTCCTTGGGATCGAAGCCCTCGGCGGCGAAGTCGCGGATCGTGCCGTGCGTCTCCAGGACGACGAAGTCCTCCTCGCCGCCCACCGGCACGTCCTCGTGGACGATGTTGCCGAGCCGGAGGAGGAGGGCCTTCGCGGCCTCGTCCGCCTCGTTCTGCTCGGCCTCGGCGGCCTTGACGTCCGCCTTGAGCTGCTCGGCCCTCTTGAGCAGCTCGGCGCGCTCCTCGGGAGTGGCCTTGGGGATCAGCTTGCCGAGGGACTTCTGCTCGGAGCGCAGCTCGTCGAACCGGACGCCGGACGACCTGCGCCGCTCGTCGGCGGAGAGCAGGGCGTCGACGAGGGCGACGTCCTCTCCACGGGCGCGCTGGGAGGCGCGAACACGGTCGGGGTCCTCACGGAGCAGGCGAAGGTCAATCACCCCACCAGGCTACCCGCGACCGGTTCCGTCCCTCGACCTGATATCGCAGTGCGTGGCGCTTTGCCCGTATTGCGCAAATTGGGAATGGTGGCGGGTGTGCACCGGCCGTCGCCCGCGCGCGTCAATAAAACGGGGCACTATTCCCCGAATCAGGGCACTTCCCGGTTGTCCGCTTGACGCTTCTTCCTTGCATGGGGCGGGAGTTGGCGACCTCGTTGTCCACAGGAATGTGTGGGGCCGGAAACTTATCCACAGGCTGTGCGAAAGATCTGTGGATGCCGGAACTGATCGTTCCGAAAGGCGTGTGAAGGGCGAAGGATTCCCGGCTCAAACCCCCTTCACACACTCATTCGGGTGGGAATTACTCGCTCTAAAGAGTTGATCAATGGAATTGGGGTGACAGGACCCGACCTGCCGCCCTGTGGACGGAAGTCGGCCCTCTGAGCAGATTTGTCGACGATGTCGGGTTGTGTTGTCGACTTGTCCCCAGGTCGAGAAGCGAGCCTGTGGACAACTTGGACCACTTCTGTGGACAACAGAAATGTGCAGGTAGGACTAGCGGCCCCGGGAGGCCCGGCACAAGCGGCCCCGGATGACCACCCGCACGGTCCGGGTGCCGCAAGGCCCGAAAGCCGTCAGGACCGGCCGTCCTGGCTGCGCGCCAGCCAGTCCGCCGCCGCGACGAACTCCGCGTCGGAGGTGCCCGGCCGCAGCGCGCGCACGTCCTCGACGGCCACCCCGGCACGGGGATACGAGCCGAGGAACCGCACGTTCGGGCACATCCGCTTGAGGCCCATCAGCGCCTCGCCGACCCGCCGGTCCGCGATGTGTCCCTCGGCGTCCACGGCGAAGCAGTAGTTGCCGATGCCCGCGCCCGTCGGCCGCGACTGGATCAGCATCAGGTTGACGCCTCGCACGGCGAACTCCTGGAGCAGTTCGAGCAGCGCGCCCGGGTGGTCGTCGCCCAGCCAGAGGACCACCGACGTCTTGTCCGCCCCGGTCGGCGCCGCCGGCCGGGCCGGCCGTCCCACCAGCACGAAGCGCGTCTGCGCGTTCACCGCGTCGTGGATCTCCGTGACGAGCGGGACGAGGCCGTACCTCGCGGCCGCGAACTCCCCCGCGAACGCGGCGTCGTACCGGCCCTCCTGCACCAGTCGCGCGCCGTCGGCGTTCGAGGCCGCCGACTCCCACAGCGCGTCCGGCAGGTGCGTGCCCATCCAGTTGCGGACCTGCGGCTGGGCGGCCGGGTGCGCGGTGACCGTCTTGATGTCCGAGAGCTTCGTGCCGGGGCGCACCAGGAGCGCGAAGCTGATCGACAGCAGTACCTCGCGGTAGATCATCAGCGGCTCGCCGGACGCCAGCTCGTCGAGCGTGGCGGTGATCCCGCCCTCGACGGAGTTCTCGATCGGTACGAGAGCGGCGGCGGCCTCGCCGTTGCGGACGGCGTCGAGGGCGGCCGGTACGGACACCATCGGGACGAGTTCCCGGGTGGCGGCTTCGGGGAGCGTGCGGAGGGCGACCTCGGTGAAGGTGCCTTCGGGGCCGAGATAGGCATAGCGCGTTGCCGACATACGGTCACCTTAATGCGCCGTACGGGAGGGCCGTGCGGAGCAGCGGGCCGTCCCCGGTGACGCTCGTACGTACGGGGACGGAAGCGGGCCGCCGCCGCCGCGACTCAGCCCTCCAGGAGCCGCTGCCCCACGTACTCCCCCTCGCGCGCCCCGCCGGGGACGGCGAACAGCCCGCTCGCCTCGTGCCGTACGAACGGCGAGAGGGCGTCCCCCCGGTCGAGCTTGCGCTGCACCGGTACGAAGCCCCGCAGCGGGTCGGCCTGCCAGCAGACGAAGAGCAGGCCCGCGTCGGGGGCGCCGTCCGCGCGGATCCCGTCGTGGTACGAGAACGGCCGCCGCAGCATCGCCGCGCCGCCGTTCTGCTCGGGTGCGGAGATCCGGGCGTGGGCGTTGGCGGGGACGACCGGCTTGCCGTCGCGGCCGGTCCTGTCGAGGTCCAGTGGGGTGGTCTCGGTGCCGCCGGTCAGCGGCGCCCCGTCGCTCTTCTTCCGGCCGATGACCTTCTCCTGGTCGTCGCGCGCCAGCTTCTCCCAGTCGTCGAGGAGCATCCGGATGCGGCGTACGACGGCGTACGAGCCGCCCGCCATCCACGCGGGTCCCTCGTCGCCGCCGTCCGCCGGTACGAAGATCCGCCGGTCGAAGTCGGGGTCGGACGGCTTCGGGTTGCCGGTCCCGTCGACCTGTCCCATCAGGTTGCGTGCCGTCATCGGCCGCGCGGTCGCGCCGGGGGAGCGGTTGAATCCGTTCATCTGCCACCGCACCCGGGCGGCGCCCGCGGCCTCCCGCTGGATCGCGCGCAGGGCGTGGAAGGCGACGAGTGCGTCGTCGGAGCCGATCTGCACCCACAGGTCGCCGTCGCTGCGCCGGGGGTCGAGCTGGTCGGAGGAGAAGTCGGGCAGCGGGTCGAGCGCGGCGGGGCGCCGGTCAGCCAGTCCCGTACGGCCGAAGAAGGTGCGGCCGAAGCCGAAGGTGACGGTCAGGGAGGAAGGCCCGGCGTCGAGGGCGACGCCGGTGTCCGGGTCGGCGGCCCCGGAAAGGGGCAGTCCGGCCGTCATCCTGCGTGCCGCGTCCGACCAGCGCCGCAGCAGCGCCGCCGCCTCCTTGCGCCCGGCGCCCGGGGCGAGGTCGAAGGCGACGAGGTGGCCGCGGGCCTGGAGGGGCGTGGTGATGCCGGCCTGGTGGGCGCCGTGGAAGGGGACGGCGGTGGAGCCGACGGAGGTGAGGGCCGCGCCGTCCCGGGCCGCTTCGGAGCCGGTGGCGGCGTAGACCGTGGCTCCGCCGGTGGCGCCGAGTACGAGGCCGGCGGCGCCGGCCGCGCCGGCGGTGCCGAGCAGCCGCCTTCGGGAGATGTCGCTTTCGCGCACGTCGTCGCGTGCGCCGCGCCCGTGGTTGTCGCTCACGCCGGTCAGCCGATCTTCACGTTCTTCTTGACGGTCACTTGGTCGATGTCGGAGGTGCGCACGGTGAGCTGGATCTCCCACGTGCCGGGCATGGGGATCTGCACGCCGCTCGCGCTCCAGTGTCCGGTGGCGATCCGGTCGGGGGCGGCGGGCAGCGGCCCGATCTCCTTGTCCGTCTCGGTGAACGCGACCTTCACCTCCGGCGCGTCCATGGCGCGTCCGTTGGGCCGCTCCAGCCATACGTGCAGGGCGTTGGCGCCGGAGCGGGCGGGGTCGAGCTCGACGCGCGCGGTGCCCTTGCCGTCCTCGCCGCCGGTGTCGAAGGGGATGCGCACCTCTATGGGACCGGCGGGGGCGGCAGCCGCCGTTCCGTCGCGGCCGGCCTCCTTCTCCACGGTCCGTCCGGGCTCGGTGCTCGTCAGGACGGTCGTGACGGCGAGCAGCACCACGGCGACCGCGGCCTCGGCGAGCACGGAGCGCCGCAGGCCCAGCCGCTGCGGGTCGGCGTCGCGTACCCGCTTCACGCGCGCGGTGGCCACGGCGGCCTTCTGGCGGGCGAGCTGGGCGGCCCGTTCGGGGTCCGCGGGCACGGTGACGGGCTCTGTCTCCTCGGCGGTCTCCTCGCCGTCCGCGTCCGCCGCGACGGCCTCGGGGGCCGCCTGCTCGGCCAGCCGGCCCGTCCAGCGCCGCGAGATCCACGCGACGCCGACGAGGACAGCGACCAGTCCGATCTTGACCAGCAGGAGCCGTCCGTACGCCGTCCCGGTCAGGGCCGACCAGGAACCGACCTGCCGCCAGGACTGGTAGGCGCCGGTCGCGGCGACCACGGCGACGCTGGTGAACGCCACCCGGGAGAACTTGCGTACGGCTTCGCGCTCGATGCCCGGCACGCGGTAGAGGGCGACGAGCAGTGCCGTGAGGCCGCCGAGCCAGGTCGCGGCGGCCATGAGGTGCAGCACGTCGACGGGCATGGCGACGCCGGGCTGGAGTCCGGTCGACGCGTGCTCGGACAGCGCCCAGGTGGCGGCGATGCCGGCGGCGAGGACTCCGCCGCCGAGGGCGAGCCCGAAGGTGAGGTCCTTCTTCTCCTCGGGGTCCTCCCGCTTGGCGTACGCGCCGAACAGCACGGCGACGAAGAGGGCCGCCGCGCCGAGCAGCAGCAGCCGGGAGACGAGCGACGCGCCGGTCTTGGTCTCCAGGACGGCCTTGAGACCGCTGAGGTCGAAGGCGTCGGCGAGTGCGCCCGACCCGGTGTAGGGGGCGCGCAGCAGCAGCATCGCCAGGGTGGACGCGGTGAGCGTGATCCAGCCCTGGACGACCAGGCGTTGCAGCGGTCGCTCGGCCGCGCCGCGGTGCCAGCAGGCCAGTACGAACGCGCCGCCGCCGACGAGCACGAGGAAGCCGGCGTACGCGGTGTAGCGGGCGATGCCGTACAGCGCGCCGACGAGGCCGCCGCCGGCGGTCTGCTCGGGCAGGGCGACGGTGGTCTTGGAGGGGGCGCCGACGGAGAACGTGAAGGCGCCCGAGATGGGGTGGCTGTCGGCGGAGACGGCCCGCCAGGCGACGGTGTACGTGCCGTCGGGCAGTCCGGTGTGCAGGGCGACGCCGTACTGGACGACGCCGCCGCTGCTCATGTCCTTCACCACGCCCTTGTCGGAGCGCTTGCCGCTCGGTTCCAGGACGCGGATCGAGTCGTTCCCGAGAGCGATCTTCTCGGAGAACGTGAGGGTGACGTGCCGGGGCGCGGTGGCGACGACCGCCCCGTCCTTCGGGTTGCTTCCCGTGAGCGCGGCGTGCGCGGACGCGGGTGCGGCTCCTGCGAGCAGGCTGCCGAGGAGGGCCGTGGTGACGAGCAGCAGTCTCAGTACCGCGGCTGCTCCGAAGCGCGGGGCGGTTGCCGGCATGGGTCAGTCCCTCACTGCTTCTCGGGGTTGTGGGTGGGCTCCTTCACGGGAAGCTCGGCCCTGACGGAGCCGGCCTTCTCGAAGTGCAGTTCCACGGACACCGTGTCGCCCTGCCGGGGCTTCTTCTTCAGTTCGAGGAACATCATGTGGTTCCCGCCGCGCTCCAGGTCCAGTTCGCCGTTGGCCGGGACGTCGAAGGACGCGACTTGGCGCATCTTCTGGTCCTTGGTCTCGTGGATCTGGACCTCGCCCGCGATGTCGCTGGTGACGGAGGTGAGCCGGTCGGCCGTGTCGCCGTCGTTGCGGACGGTGAGGAAGCCGGCGGCCATGTCGTCCATGACGGGCTCGGGCATGAAGGCTCCGCTGACGCTCAGCGCGGGTGCGTCGCTCGTGGACGAGCAGCCCGCGAGCGCGGCTGCCGCGGCGAGGGCGGCGGCCGTCGCGAGGGCGGTGCCGCGGCGGCTCACGGGTTCTTCCCCTCGATCAGCGCGGGAAGGTCCTTGATGTAGTCGTCGGCACTGGTGTCCTCGCTGTAGAGGACGTAACCGGCGTCGGTCTTCGGGGAGAAGGCGACGACCTGGGCGCCGTGCATGGACACGACCGTGCCGTCCTTCTCCTTCTTCGGCGGGTCGATGCCGATGCCCATCTGGCGTGCCCCGGCCTGGATGGTCGGGAAGTCGCCGGTGAGTCCGGTGAAGGCGGGGTCGCCCGCGCCCTTCAGCCACTTGCCGAGCGCCTCGGGGGTGTCCCGTTCGGGGTCGGTGGTGACGAAGACGACCTGGAGCCTGTCGCGGTCGGCCGGGGGGAGCTTCTTGTAGGCGATGGCGATGTTGCTCATGGTCAGCGGGCAGACGTCGGGGCAGTTGGTGTAGCCGAAGTAGATGAGCGTCGGCCTGCCCTTGGTCCGCTCCCGCAGGTCGTACTTCTCGCCCCGGGTGTCGGTGAGGACGAGGTCCGGCTTCTCGAAGGGCCGGTCGAGTACGGTCGCGGCCTTGTCGGCCGCGGGGGTGGAGACGTCGGTGACGGGCCTGGAGCCGCCGTCGGCCTTGTCTCCGCCGCAGGCGGTCAGGGTGAGCGCGGCTGTGGCGGCGAGCGCCGCCACAGCCAGCGCGTGCTTGTTGCGCATGGAGAGGTGTCCCGGTGTTTCGGTGGGGGGATGGGGCGTCAGGAGGTGCGGCGGCGGCCGGCGAGCACACCGAAGGCCACACCGGCGGCGCCGACGGCGATGCCGACGACGGCCAGGACGCGGGCGGTCGTGTCGCTGCCGGAGACGCCGGAGGCGTCGGAGCTCTCGCCGCGGGCCGCCGCGGTCTTGCTCCCGTGTCCGGCGCCGTCGGTCCCGGCGGCCTTCTCGCCGTCGTCCTCGGCGTCGGTCTCGCTCTTGTCGCCGGATGCGCCGTGGTGGTCGTCACCGGCGGGCTCGGACAGTTCGAGTACGGGCGCGGGGGCCTGCGGCTCCTCCTGGCCCTTCTTGGGCTCCTCGATCCAGCGGACGACCTCGTCGTTGTCGTACGTCTGGACGGCCTTGAGGACGAGGCGGTCGGTGTCCTCGGGCAGCGGGCCGAGGGCGAGCGGGAACTGCTGGAACTCGCCGGGGCCGACCTTGCCGCCGGTCCAGGTGATCTTGGAGACGGCCTCGTCGATCTCCTCGCCGTGGACCTTGAGCGGCTTGTCGAGCTTGGTCTTCACGACGTCGGCCTTCCAGCCGGGCACGGGCTGCGGCATGACGGACGACAGCGGGTGGTCGGTCGGGAACGACACTTCGAGCTTGACGGTCGAGGCGTTGTCCCGCTCGTTGGGGACCCTCACGTTGACGGTGGCGTAGCCGCCCTTCTCGGCGGGTCCCACCGGCTGCACGCTGACGTGCGCGAAGGCCGTTCCCGCGCAGAGCAGGACGGCGGAAGCGGCGGCGGCGACCACGGAGACGGCAGACGTACGGATGATGTTCATGCTGGGAGCACTCCACGGAGCAGAGGTGAATGAGCCCCGGTGCACGGGTGCGCACCGGAGTCGCGACGCCGCTCCCGTGGTCCGTGCGTGGGTACGCCGGGGAGTGCGCCGCGTCAGGCTGCGAGTACGAGCTCCGTGGCGGGCGGGCCGCGCCTGATCACCGTGTGCTGAAGGGCCTGTCCGGAGGGCCGCAGGGACGTCACGAACGGGGTGTGCGCGGTGCGCGGCCCGCGTGCGGGCGTTCCCGGGAGCGGCCCGGCGTTGAGCGACCGTACGAGCGCCATGGCGGCGCGCAGCGACCGTAGGAGCGCGCCTTCGGCGACGCCGTGGGCCGACAGCACGACGAGCCGGGACAGTGCCGTCTCGCCGCGCCGCAGGAGCCATCCGGTGGCGACGGCGGCCAGCAGGTGCCCGAGCAGCATGGGGAGGGTGGGCAGCAGGCCGGCGGCCGGTTCGGCGGCGCCCGCGTGGTGCGCGGTGTGCGAGAGGTGCTGCTGCGCCGCTTGTACGGAGGCGGGGTCGATGCCCGCCTCGGTGATGACGCGGCGCGCTTCGGCGGTGCTGAGGGGCAGTGCCCCGGCGCCGCACACGAGTTTCGCCGCGAAGGCGCGCAGCGAGGTGTCGGTGGCCGCGCGCTCCAGGGCCGGGCTGTGCTGGCCGAGGCCGAAGAGGGTGTGCAGTGCGAGCTGTCCGCAGGCGAGCGCGGCGGCGATGGCGGGCATCGGGCGGGCGCGTCCGGCGAACGGTGCGACCAGCGCGAACACGGCGGCGCCGCCGAGTGCCAGCGTCCACCAGGGGACGGTGTCGCAGGACGCCACGGCGTGTCCGATCGCGGACAGCACGACACAGACCGCGGTGAACACCGCGGTCCTCAGCAGCCGCGAACCGGCTCCGGCGCGTGCGACGGACGTAGACATGGCCCGGACATCATCGCATCGCGTCCCCGGCATTCCTACGGCAGGTCCCGACACGTATACACCGGCACAAGGATTGCGCGCGTCGGCCGAATGAGGGTTGTCACGTTGACTCCACGCTTATGAAGGGTTGCGCGCGGCAATACGTATCCGTATGTCGAGCCGCAGCCAGGAGGCTGGAGCATGAGCATCTGGTGGTCTCTCCACTTGCGGCGCGAAGCCGCGAGCGTCCCGCTCGCCCGCCGCCTTCTGCTCGGCACCATGGAGACGGCGGGGGTGGATCCGGACATCTCCTACGACCTGTCGGTCGCGCTCAGCGAAGCCTGCGCGAACGCGGTCGAGCACGGCGGAGACGATCATTCCGGAACGCCTTCCGCGGAATATCGCGTGACCGCTTATCTGGACGGCGAGAAATGCCGTATCGAGGTCTCCGACTCCGGGCCGGGCTTTCCTCCTTCGCGCCGGGGGCAGCGCACCGCACTCCGTCCCGCGCAGACCTCGGAAAGCGGCAGAGGGCTGTGCCTGATCGAGCAGCTCGCCGATCACGTCCATTTCCACAACGGACCGGGGCGCGGGGCCGTGGTCAGTTTCGACAAGATCCTGAAATGGCGCGAGGGCGCACTGCTCAAGGTGTCCTGAAAGGACCCCGAGCGGTACGCCCCCGTCGCGGCGGCCGGGTGCGGCGGGTCAGCCCTGCTTGACCCGCGCCATCCAGCTCTCGACCTCGTCGGAGCGGCGCGGCAGCGCGGCCGACAGGTTCCGGTTGCCGTCCTCGGTGACGAGGATGTCGTCCTCGATGCGCACGCCGATGCCTCGGTACTCCTCGGGCACGGTCAGGTCGTCGGCCTGGAAGTACAGGCCGGGCTCGACGGTCAGGCACATGCCCGGTTCCAGCGTCCCGTCGGCGTACGCCTCGCGCCGGGCGGCGGCGCAGTCGTGGACGTCCATGCCGAGCATGTGGCCGGTGCCGTGCAGGGTCCAGCGGCGCTGGAGGCCGAGCTCCAGCACCTTCTCGACCGGTCCTTCGACCAGGCCCCACTCGACGAGCTTCTCGGCGAGCACGCGCTGCGAGGCGTCGTGGAAGTCGCGGTACTTCGCGCCGGGCCTCACGGCGGCGATACCGGCCTCCTGGGCCTCATACACGGCGTCGTAGATCTTGCGCTGGAGGTCGGTGAAGGCGCCGTTGATCGGCAGGGTCCGCGTGACGTCGGCGGTGTAGAGGGTGTGGGTCTCCACGCCGGCGTCGAGCAGCAGCAGGTCGCCGGAGCGCACGTCGCCGTCGTTGCGCACCCAGTGCAGGGTGGTGGCGTGCGGTCCCGCGGCGCAGATCGAGCCGTAGCCGATGTCGTTGCCCTCGACGCGGGCGCGCAGGAAGAAGGTGCCCTCGATGTAGCGCTCGCTGGTCGCCTCGGCCTTGTCGAGGATCCTGACGACGTCCTCGAAGCCGCGGACGGTGGAGTCGACGGCCTTCTGGAGCTCGCCGATCTCGAACTCGTCCTTCACCGCGCGGGCCTCGGAGAGGTAGACGCGCAGTTCCTCGTCGCGTTCGGCGGTGACCTTGTCGGTCAGCGCCGCCTCGATCCCGGCGTCGTGGCCCCGTACGCAGCGGACCGGGCCGGTGGCCTCGGTCAGCGCGGCGGCCAGCTCGCGGACGTCCTTGGCGGGGATGCCGAGGAGCTGCTCGGCCTCGGTGAGGGAGTGGCGGCGGCCGACCCACAGCTCGCCCTGGCCGTCGAGCCAGAACTCGCCGTTCTCACGGTCGGAGCGGGGCAGCAGGTACACCGTGGCGTCGTGGCCGCCCCCGGTTCCCGGGCGGGGCTCCAGTACGAGGACGCCGTCCTGCGTCTGGTCGCCGGTGAGGTAGGCGTACTCGGTGGAGGCGCGGAAGGCGTACTCGGTGTCGTTGGAGCGGGTCTTGAGGTTGCCGGCGGGGACCACGAGGCGCTCGCCGGGGAAGCGGGCGGACAGCGCGGCGCGGCGGTCGGCGGTGTGGGCCGCCTGCGCGACGGGCTCAAGACCGTGGAGTTCGGTGTCGGCCCAGCCGGTCTTCATGTTCTCGGCGAGCTCGTCGGACACGCCCGGGTACAGGCCGTTCTTCCGCTGCTTGATCGGCTCTTCGGTCTCTTCCGGGGTCTCCGGCATGAGCTCTTCGGACACGACTGTCTCCTCGATACGACACTGGACCGCCCTCCATCGTATGTGCGACGGGAAGGCGGCCCAGGGCCCTGTGGACAACTGTGAGGTATCAGTCGAACCGTGCGGCGAGCAGTACGACGTCGTCGGCCGACTCCGCGGTGTCGGCGCCGTCCGGCAGGACCGTGCGCAGGACGTGGTCGGCGATCGCGTCCGGGTCGTTCCGGTCGGCCCTGGGGACGCCGGCGGCGGCGGCGTGCAGCCGCGCGAAGGCGCGGTCCATGGGGTCGCCGGTGCGCTGGAGCAGCCCGTCGGTGTAGAGCAGCACCGTTTCTCCGGGGGCGGGCGTCAGCTCCACGCTGGGCGCCTCCCAGCAGGACAGCATGCCGAGCGGCGCGGAGAGCGAGGTCTCCACGTACTCGGTGCGCCGGTCGCCGACGATGAGCGGGGGGCTGTGCCCGGCGCCGGCCAGCACGATCTTGCGCCGGGCCGGTTCGCAGTAGGCGAAGAGCGCGGTGGCGGACCTGGCCGGTTCGGTGAGCCGCAGCAGCAGCTCCAGGTCGGACAGTACGGCGACGGGGTCCTCGCCCTCCATCACGGCGTACGCCCGCAGGCTGGCCCGCAGCCGGCCCATGGCGGCGACGGCGCTCGGCCCCGATCCGGAGACGGAGCCGACGGCCAGTCCCAGGGCGCCCTCGGGCAGGGGCAGGGCGTCGTACCAGTCGCCGCCGCCGCGCGGGCCGGTGCGGTGGCGGGCGGCGAGCCGCACCCCGGCGACGCGGGGGAGCCTGCTGGGCAGCAGTTCCTCGGCGACGGTGGCCACTTGGGCGCGGGCCTGCTCCAGTTCGAGCAGCCGGGCCAGGTGTTCGGCGGCGTAACCGGCGTAGAGGCCGGCGAGGTGGCGACGGCGTTCGTCGGGTTCGGCCGGTTCGTCGTACAGCCAGACGGCGGCGCCCAGCCGTCCCGCCGCCTCGGTGGCCAGGGGCAGGGCGTAGCTGGCGGCGTAGCCCAGGCGGGCGGCGACCTCGCGGTGGCGGGGGTCGAGTCCGGGCTCGCCGAGCAGGTCGGGGTGGGCGATCTCGCTGGGGCCGGGGCTGCCCGGGATGCCGTCGAGGAGCCGTCCGTACGACGTGGAGCCGCGCGGGACGGTCTCGATGTGGCCGAGATCCGCGCGGGCGAGGCCGAGGCCGACGGTGGTGGCCGGGCCGAGGCCGCCGGCCGGTTCGAGCACGACGAGGCCGCGGCGGGCGCCCACGAGGGCGGCGCCGGCGCGCAGCAGTTCGTCCAGGGCGGTGTCGAGCGCGCGGGTGCGGACCAGGCGCTCGGTCAGCTCGTGGAGGGTGGTGAGGTCGGAGACCCAGCCCGCCAGCCGGTCCTGAAGGACCGCTCCGGCGGCGGCGGGTGGGGCGGGGTTCGTCGGGTGGGGCGCGACAGTGTGGGCGGGGGGCGGAACCAGTGGATCGATTCCGGCCACTTTCGGCACGTGCGGGGCGCTCATGATCGCGAGCTTTCCGGCCGGTGCGTTTTGCTCAATAGCATCGCAAACCCCCATGTCATTCTGCGCCGCTATCAATGCATCCACATGTACACGCACAAGTAAGGGGATGTCCAGCATTGTCAACGTGGGACTAGTGGTGTCTGTGGGATAGCCAACTTGGCCTAAAAATGCCACACACGGCAATAATTTGCGGTCGACTGAGGGCGTTCGACAGCGCGTCATATCGACCGTGACGGGTACGTAAACGGTGATGGCCAGGGGCAGTTGGGACCGCCCCGGAACCTGGCGGCGGACCTGGGCGTCTTAACCGCCGTGGGCCGCGCCCCATCCCCGAGTAGCGGGACAGCACAGCTACGGATCTCCGACGGATCAGTACAGCGCCATGCGTGCGCCACCCTCCGCTACGTTTCACGCCCGGCCCCGACGGGCTGCCCGTGCCGCACGCTGATGTCGCGGCGACGCACGACCGGTACGCACCACCAGTACGCAGTTCCAGTACGTGACGTGCACGCTCAGTGAAGATATGCGCACAAGGTGTGATATGGACCTCGGCGTTCAACGGAAAGGAACGAGCGCTCATGCGCGAGATCCTCGGAAGGCGACGCAGGCTCCCGTTCGGGCGAAATGAGGGGCCTGCCCCACTCGGCGCGGCGCTGACCTGCGCCACCGTCTGGCAGTGGCCCGTGCTGCCCGGTGTGGGCCTGGCGGCGGCGGGCGGCCGCGGCGGCCCCGGACGGGCCTGCGCCTGTCCCGACCCCGAATGCGCGGTACCCGGCGCGCACCCCTTCGACCCCGGCATCCTGGCGGCCACCACCGACGCCCGCATGATCCGCTGGTGGTGGGCCAACCGCCCGGCGGCCCCTGTCCTGCTGGCCACCGGCGGTTCGGCGCCGTGCGCGCTCAGCCTCCCCGCGGGCGCCGGGGCGGTGGCGCTGAAGGCGCTCGACGGCATGGGCATGCGGCTGGGGCCCGTCGTCGCGTCGCCGACGCGCTGGGCGCTCCTGGTCGCCCCGTACTCCCTGGAGCGGCTCGGTGAGCTGCTGTACGCCAAGGACCGGGTGCCCAGTTCGCTGCGGTTCCACGGCGAGGGCGGCTACCTGGTGCTGCCGCCGTCCGGCACGGGCGCCGGACAGGTGCGGTGGGAGCGGGCGCCCGCCCCGAGCCCTCGGGTCCGCCCCGGCCGCCGGGAGCCCGCCGCGGGCCCGGCCGCGCCGTGGCTGCCGGACGTCGAGGCGGTCGTCGACGCGCTGGTCGCGGCGAGCAACGGCGCGCCCGACGGGGGCAGCCGGCTCGCGTACTGAGCGGGCGGGGCCGACCGCGTCCCGCGTACTGAAGGGTGCGGGCGCGTGCGCACCGGGGAGTGGCCCGGTGCGCACCGCCCCGGCCCGCCCCCGCCCGCCCCCGGACGCCCGGCGCGGCCGTCCGGACGACGCCCGCCGAATCTCACTCGTTCGGGTGTGTGCGGGGCAGTGTTACGGGGCAACCGGGCGCGCGGCTCCCGTCCCGCACGCCATCCGTCGATATCTTCGGCCCACCGGAACTTCCCGGCACCCGACAGGTGGGACCCGCCTTGAATCTCCGCATGACCGGGCTCGCGGCCGCCGTGGCGTGCACCGTCCTGCTGCCCCTGGCCGGCGCGTCGGCGCGACCGGAGCCGGAACCGGAGCCCGAGTCCGCGCCGGGACCCGCGCCCGTACCGGCCGACGCGAAGGCGGCGCCCGAAGCCACCGGCGCGGCCCGCTCCCCGCAGGGCACGACCGCCCGCTGCGGCCCCGAGCTCAGCTCCCCGGAGGGCGTCGAGGCCCAGACCTGTGTGCTGACCGAGGGCGGCGGCACCTGGGCGCGTACGTACTACCGCAATGCCACGGGCGCGGAGCTGCGGTCCGTCGTACTCGCCCTCATGGGACCCGCCGGCCGGACCGTTCAGATGTTTTGCGCGGTGGGCGCGGAGGACGAACCGGGGGTGTGCGAAACACCGCGTGAGCGTACGCGGGGAAAAGCCGGTGAATACACGGCGGTCTCGGAGTTCGCGGCGGCCGGAGACGGCCCGCTGCTCCTGCGCTCCGGCAGCAACTCGGCGGCGCCTGCGCCCCGTTGAGCGTCCGATACGGCTCGCGGCGGGGCGGGGATACAGAAAGACCCGGTCGCTGGCGACGGGGGATGCACCAGCGACCGGGCACTTAGAACGGTAACAAGAGATCTGCGGTTGGCAAATTCGATCTCCCTTATTCAGACAGGGATTTACCTGCCGATAGGGAGGTTGTGACGGGAGTCACCGATCGACCGACAGAAACCGCGCCCGTTCAGCTGAGCGTGACCTGCCGGTTGGTGAGACCGCCCCGCGCGCGGCGCTCCTCCGGGGTCAGCGGGGCGTCGGACGCGAGGGCCGCGGCGAGCCGCTCGGCGAACTCCGCGGCGGGCTTCTCGATGTCCTGCGCCTTCGTTCCGCTCGGCAGGTCCCAGACCGGGACCATCAGTCCGTGCGCCCGGAAGGAACCGACCAAGGGGGTCCCGCCTTCCCGCAGCGGAAGGGCGCCCTCGCCGAGCGACGACGTACCGGCGGCGTGCAGGCGGGCGAGCGCGTCGAGGAGCTGGTCCTCCCCGTACGGCATGACCCAGCGCAGGTGGTTCTTCTCGGGCGTCTCGCACCAGTACGCGGCGTCGACGCCGGAGAGCCGGACGGTGGGGATCGCCGCGGCGTTGGCCCGTTCGAGGGAGGCGCTCACGTCGGGCGTGGCGTTCTCCGCGTCGGGGACCCAGAACTCGAATCCGGAGTGCACCTGCGGCTCGAACGGCGCTTCGGGGTCGAGCAGGTCCTGGAGGCGCGGGCCGTCGGCCGGGGCGCGCTCGGCGGCGACCGGGGTGCCGGGCTCGGCGGTCAGCGCGCGCAGCAGGGTGTCCGCGAGGTCGCGGCTGAGGTCGCCGGAGGGCGTGTCGTTCTGGAGGCCGAGCAGTACGGAACCGTCGTCGCGGCGCAGGGCCGGCCAGGCCATGGGAAGTACGGTCGCCAGCGTGACGGAGGGGACGCCGTCGGGCAGCCCGTCCTTCAGCGTCAGCGCCACCGTCGCGGCGGGCACCAGCTCGCGCAGCGCGACCCAGTCGCACTCGCCGGCCAGACCCTCGAAGGGGCGCTGGACCAGTTCGGTCACGGCGTGCGCGGCCGCGCGGCCGTGGCACGCCTTGTAGCGACGGCCGGAACCGCACGGGCAGGGCTCGCGGGCCCCGACGACGGGTACCTCCCCGTCGGTCACCTGAGCCTGCGGCTTGGTTCCCCTTGCGGGCTGGGGGCGCTTCTTGGCCATGGCGTGGCTTCTCCCGTTCACGGCAGTGCTGTGTCGGGCGCGAGCCTAGCCGCTGGACCGGTTCCGACGGCCATCGGCGACCGGCCGGCGGCTGCTGACGACTGCGGAGGTCACGGGGAACGACCGTCACCACCGGCTCCGTTCGGCCTCGGGCCGGGCGGAGCCGCCCTCCCCGGACGGGCGGCCGCGAGGACCGGCCGCGTTCGAGGGCCGAGCCCGCTGCGTGCGCCCGCAGTACAGGCCGGATCGCGAGCCCGCAGTCGGAGGGAGGGAACAGCCCAAGGCGTGGGCCAAAGCCCTGAGCCCCATGTCGCTCACCCATGCCCTCGGCCCAGGTCACGCGCCGAGCGCCGACCCGAGCCACCGGCCCGAACCGCAGGCGCTCGCCCCGTCCGGGCCTTCGGCTCAAGCCGCAGGCCCGCGCCGCCGACCAGGTCGCCATGCCCGCGCCCGGCCCGAGCCCAGGTCGCAGGCCCGCGCCGCGGTCCGAGCCGCCCGCAGGCAGACGCGAACCCCGCGTACGCCCTCGGCCGAGGCTCAGCCCAGCTCGTCGAAGGGGTCCGCGAAGTCCAGGCCGGGGACCGCGACGCGCGTAGCGAAGTCCTCGCGCCGGTGGCCGTCGGTGACGTCGACCCACACCGTGACCTCGCCGGCCGCGCTGTCCCGTACGCCCCAGTCCTGAGCCAGTGCCGTGATGATGTTGAGCCCGCGGCCGCCGCGTGCGGTGACCGAGGGCGTGGCTGGAACCGGTCGGGTCGGACCGCCTCCGTCCGTCACCTCGACGGTCAGCCTGCCTGTCGGATCGACGCGCCATGCGGCACGCACGTCACCGTCACCGACCTCCGCCTGACCCAGCGGCCTGCCGTGACGGCAGGAGTTGCTGAGCAGTTCGGACAGGATCAGTACGGCATCGTCGATGACCGAATCGGACACCCCGTTTCCGCGCAATTCGTCGCGCATACGGCGTCTTGCCTCGCCCACGCCCGCAGGGCCATGGGGTACGGCCATGCTCGACGACGTGGGCACTTCCCGTGCCACCACCAACGCCACCCCCGAGACCTCCTTCGCCCCACGCCAGGGAGTGAATGCCCCAATGGCCTGGACCGGAAACCGGCCAGGCGCCGGTCAGTGAGGCACTCGAGACGGTCGAACACGGAGCGAACGCGCCGGTGCACTCCCCGTGATGGGAGTCATAGGCGGCCGAGCTGGGACAAAACCTGCTTCGGACGGTTCGTGATGATGGCGTCCACGCCGAGGCGCACGCACAGATCGACGTCCTCCGGCTCGTTCACCGTCCACACGTGCACCCGGTGGCCGGCGCGGTGCAGCCGCGCGATGTACCCGGGGTGGTTGCGGACGATACGGATGCCGGGGCCCGCGATGTGCGACCCGGCCGGGAGCCGTCCGTCGCGCAGGCGCGGCGAGACGAACTGCATCAGGTAGACGGTCGGGAGCGTGGGCGCGGCGGCCGCCACCCGGTGCAGCGAGCGCGCCGAGAAGCTCATGACCCGTACGGGCGAGGGCTCGCCGGCCACTGGGGAGTCCAGTCCGAAGCGCTTGAGCAGGTGGAGCAGCCGTTCCTCGACCTGCCCGGCCCAGCGGGTGGGGTGCTTGGTCTCGATGGCGAGCTCGACGCGGCGGCCGGCGTCCGACACCAGCTCCAGGAGGCGTTCCAGCGTCAGCACGGAGGTGAACTCGCCGGGGGCCTGTCCGCGGGCCGGGTCCCAGTCCGGGGCCTCGGCGCTGTCGCGCCACGATCCGAAGTCGAGGGCGGCGAGGTCGGCCAGTTCGAGGGCGGAGACGGCGCCGCGGCCGTTGGACGTGCGGTTCACCCGGCGGTCGTGCACGCAGACGAGGTGGCCGTCCGCGGTGAGCCGTACGTCGCATTCGAGGGCGTCGGCCCCGTCCTCGATCGCCTTCATGTACGCCGCCAGGGTGTGCTCGGGGGCGTCCTCGGAGGCGCCGCGGTGAGCGACGACCTGAATGGTGTCCTGCCGTGCGTGGGTCACGGCGTCATGGTGTCACCGCCGACGGGCAGGCGGAAAAACGAGTGCGGGCGGCCATTGCCCGGCCGCTCCGGGGATGCGACCGTTTTGCCCTAAGTAAAGGATGTCCCGTGGATGCACAGGAACCGCTTACGGTCGTCTGACGTGCGGTGGGAAAAGCTGACAGCGGACACTTGCACAGTGGCGACCTGACCGACAACGACGTGGGACCGAGGAGAAGAGACCTGTGAGCACCGAGAACGAGGGCACTGCGGTTCCGGCCGCCCCTTCAGCACCTCCCGTGCCGGTGGCCGCTCCCGGGCCCGCCTCCGACTCCACGGGCACGAGCGCCCCGGGCGCGCAGCCGGCGGCGCGGGGACCGGAGCCGGCGCGCCCCGCCGCGGACCCGGCCCCCGCCCAGCCCGCGCACACCCCCACCACGCAGGGCGGCGCGCAGGGTCCCGGGACCGAGGCGCAGCCGGGGTACATGCCGGTACCGCAGTCGACGCAGCCGCACGCACCGGGGGCGGCCGGCGGATGGCCGCCGCCTCCCCCCTCGCACCCGTACGGCGGCGGTGGCAGCGGTGGCAGCGGCGGCGGCTGGGGCGCGCCCGTGCCTCCCGGCCCCCGCAAGAAGCGCGCCGGCGGCCTGGCGGCCACGGTGCTCGCGGCGGCCCTGGTGGCGGGCGGCGTCGGCGGCGGCATCGGCTACTGGGCCGCCGAGCAGAACGACAGCTCCGTCGACTCCACCACCGTCTCGGCGTCCGGCAGCACGAAGAACTTCAAGCGCGACGAGGGCACCGTCGCGGCCGTCGCGGCCAAGGCGCTGCCGAGCGTCGTCACCATCGAGGCGCAGGGCGGCGACGGCGAGGGCGGCACGGGCACGGGCTTCGTCTACGACACACAGGGCCACATCGTCACCAACAACCACGTGGTGGCGTCCGCGGCCGACGGCGGAGCGCTGTCCGTCACCTTCTCCAACGGCAAGGAGTACGACGCCGAGGTGGTCGGCCGCGCGCAGGGGTACGACGTCGCCGTGCTGAAGCTGGAGAGCGCGCCCGCCGGCCTCGCCCCGCTGCCCCTGGGCGACTCCGACAAGGTCGCCGTCGGCGACTCGACGATCGCCATCGGCGCCCCCTTCGGCCTGTCGAACACGGTCACCACCGGCATCATCAGCGCCAAGAACCGCCCGGTGGCCTCGGGCGACGGCCAGAACAGCAAGGCCTCGTACATGAGCGCCCTGCAGACCGACGCGTCGATCAACCCGGGCAACTCGGGCGGCCCGCTGCTCGACGCGGGCGGGGCCGTCATCGGCATCAACTCCGCGATCCAGTCCGCCGGTACGGGCGGCTTCGGCCAGTCCCAGGCAGGCTCCATCGGCCTCGGGTTCGCGATCCCGGTGAACCAGGCGAAGACGGTCGCCAAGCAGCTCATCAAGACCGGCGAGCCGGTCTACCCGGTGATCGGCGCGACGGTCTCCATGGACCCGAAGAGCGACGGCGGCGCCGTCATCGCGGAGAGCGGCACGGGCGGCACGGCGGCGGTCCCGTCGGACAGCCCGGCGGGCAAGGCCGGCCTGAAGCCGGGCGACGTCATCACCAAGCTCGACGACCGCGTGATCGACAGCGGCCCGACCCTGATCAGCGAGATCTGGACGCACCAGCCGGGCGACAAGGTGACGCTCACCTACGAGCGCGACGGCAAGACGTCGACCGCCGAAGTCACCCTGGGCCAGCGCGAGGGCGACGACGGCTGACGTAGGCTGTGCTTCGCACCACCGCGCGCCGGTGGCGCGAGGTGGGTTGCCCGAGCGGCCTAAGGGAACGGTCTTGAAAACCGTCGTGGCGCGAGTCACCGTGGGTTCAAATCCCACACCCACCGCATGTGAACGGCCCCTGACCACCTGTGTGGTCGGGGGCCGCTTGCGTCACGGCCCTGCGCGCCGAACTGCGGGCCGGGCAAGGGCCGGTGGCGGGACGTGGTGTCGCGGGGCGGCGGTCACCTGCTGCCGGTGCCGAGGCCGGAGAGGCGGGCCGCGGAGGCGATGGTGGTGCGGGCTTCGTGTGCGGAGAGCCCGGCCTGGACCGCCGCCGCGGTGAGCGCCTCCGCGAGGGAGTCGCCGATTCCGTTCTCGTACGCCCGGCAGGCGGCCCAGAAGAGGCGGGTGTTGCGCTGGCCCTCGTGCGCCGCCCGTACGAACTGGACCAGCCCGTGGCCGCTTCCGGGCCCGTCCGGGGCATGGCCGTGCACGGGGTGCCCGTCCGGGGAACGGCCCGCCGGGGCGTGGCCGCGTCCGGGAGGGGCGATGAGGCGGAGCAGTGCGCCGGGGCAGGGGGCCGGCGCGAGGTGGGCGGTGCCGGGCGCGGTGCGGTAGACGCCGTGGGCGGTGAGCGAGCCCGGGCCGACGAGGTACCCGCCGGCGCCCCGGATGTCGATGCCCGGCGCGAGGCGGCTCGCGGAGTTGGGGACGGTGACGCCGGGCGGGCCGGTCAGCCAGAGGTGGCGGCCGCCGCTGGGGGTCAGTACGACGACGGTCTCCGGGATCGTGAAGAGGTGCCGCAGGGCCAGGTGCGTGAGGGCCGCCGTGGAGTCCGTGTCCGCCTTCGTGTCCAGGTCGACGCCGATGAGGTGGTGCGGGGGCCGGCCGCACGCGATGCCGTAGCCGGTGGCCCAGGGCGCGGCGGCGAAGAGGGCGCGGACGGCGGCCGGATCGGTCGTGGCGTCGTGCACGCCGTGCCCCGGACGCCCGCACTCGCCCCGGCACAGGAACGGCTCGGAGGTGTTCCTGTGCGGCGAGGGCAGGGCGGGGAGCTTGGTGCGGGACAGGGGGATCACGGGGAGCCCGCGCTCGGCAGCCGACAGCGCGTGCGCGAGAGCCAGGGTGGCGGTGCGCCGGTCGATGGTGGCCATGGATCCATTTTCGTACGTACGTTCGACAAAGGGAAGGGGGCGGGTGGAGCGGGGCGTGCGTTCCGGCCGCCCTTTCCCTTGGGGCGGCTGGGATGTGGTGGTACGGGTGGGGGCCTGGGGTTTTGGGGGCGTGAAGGGTGTTTATCGACATGTCCTCACGCTTGAGGGGGAATGGGGCCGTCATGGGTGGTTCGCCGGGGATTCGGTGGGCAATTCTGATCTCGCGACGTCGTGAACAACGCTGAGGCAGTCGGCCAACTGCCCGGGGATCAGCTGTACTTACCGCTACTGGAGGAATCCGAATGGCAAGCATCCGTACCGCCCGTGTCATCGCAGCCGTCGCCGCCCTGCCCTTCGCGGCCGCCCTTCTGTCGGGCGTCGCCGTCGCGGACAACGGTTCCTTCGCGAACAACGGGTCGAACGCGGCCGTTGCCACCATCAGCGGCAGCGGTGTGGCCGGCCACAACGGAGGCAACTCGACCACCACGCAGCAGGTGGCGACGGGTTCCGGGGCGTCGAACCAGAACAACACGGCGAGCGTCAACGGCTCGGGCTTCACGGCCATCGACCAGGACAACGAGACGATCGCGGTCAACTTCGCGCAGCTCTGGTGAGCCGTGGCGGGACCGGGGTCTGTGTTGCGGGGTGAATGACTGCCTGCGCGACGGCGACGCTTGTCGCCCGTCGCGCAGGCCGTTCCCGTTTCCGGGGTACTGCCGGGCTCGGGACGCGGTCGGGGGCGAGGGCTGTGGGCCGGGGCTGCCGTGAGGTCGGGAGTCTTGACAGTGCGGGCGGAGCTGACGGACAGTCAGAAACTGTCGTCGCGTGACCCGCCTGCCCCGGAGGACGCCGCCGTGCACCTTGCTCCCACCGCGCGCCAGCGGCGACTGCGCGCCGAACTGCGCGCGTACTTCCGCGAGGTGGTGCGGGGCACCGACCCGCACGACGCCGGTGCGCGGCGGGCGCTGCTGCGGAGGATCGGCGGCGACGGCATGCTCGGGATCGGCTGGCCCGTCGAGTACGGCGGGCAGGGGCGCGGCGCCGACGAGCAGTTCGTCTTCTTCGACGAGGCGTACCGGGCCGGCGCACCCGTCTCCATGGTCACGCTCAACACCGTCGGGCCGACCCTGATGAAGTACGGGACGCCCGCGCAGAAGGAGTTCTTCCTCCCCCGCATCCTGCGCGGCGAGACCGTCTTCGCGATCGGCTACACGGAGCCGTCGGCCGGTACGGACCTCGCCTCCCTCCGCACGCGTGCGGTGCGCGAGGGCGACGAGTGGGTCGTGGACGGCCAGAAGATCTTCACCAGCAACGCCCAGAACGCGGACTGGATCTGGCTCGCCTGCCGCACGGACCCGGACGCCCCGAAGCACAGGGGCATCTCGATCGTCCTGGTGCCGACGGACGCGCCGGGCTTCTCCTGGACGCCGATCGAGACGGTCGGCGGACTGACCACCACCGCGACGTACTACGACGGCGTACGGGTGCCCGCAGCGCACCTCGTGGGGGAGCGGAACGCGGGCTGGGGGCTGATCACCAACCAGCTCAACCACGAACGGGTGGCGCTCGCCGCGATCGGCATGCAGGCCGAGGACTGCTACGACCAGGTGCGGACGTACGCCGCGACTCGCGACCCGGCGACGGGCGAGCGGCCCGCCGACCGGCCGTGGGTACGGGCCCGGCTGGCCGAGGCGCACGCGAGGCTGGCGGCGGTCCGGCTGCTGAACTGGCGGCTGGTGGGGGACGTGGGGGCGGGGGCGCTGGCGCCGGGGGACGCGAGCGGCGTGAAGTTCATGGGCACCGAATCGGCTGTCGCGGTGTACCGCATCTGCCAGGAGATCGCCGGCGCGGCGGGAATGGTGCGCTCCGGTTCCGTGGGGGTCTGGGGTGACGGCGAGCTGGAACGCATGAACAGGGCGGCGCAGATCAACACGTTCGGGGGCGGGGTGAGCGAGGTGCAGCGCGAGATCGTGGCGACGATGCGGCTCGGGATGCCGAGGGGGCGGCGATGAGGGCGGTCTCGGGGGCCGGTGCGGCGGGTGCGGAGGTGGAGGCCGGTGCCGGTCCGGGGGCCGGGCGCGCGGGTGCGGCCGGTCTGGACGAGGTGCTGAAGGGGTTCGAGGGGCGGGCCGCCGTGGTGGCGGGCGTGGGCAAGGACCCCGTCAACGAGCCGATGATCAGGCACTGGTGCGAGGCGACGGGTGACACCGGAGCGGCGTACTCGGGTCCCGGGGCGATCGCCCCGCCGACGATGCTCCAGGTCTGGACGATGGGTGGCCTGTCGGGGCATACGGGCAGGTCGCAGGCGTACGACGAACTGCTCGCGCTGCTCGACTCCGCCGGCTGCACGTCGGTGGTGGCGACCGACTGCGAGCAGGAGTACGTGCGGGACCTGCGGCCGGGGGACCGGATCACGTTCGACGCGGTGATCGAGTCGGTCTCGGAGCGCAAAACCACGAAGCTCGGCACGGGTTACTTCGTCACGACGCGCATGGATGTCCGCGCGAACGGGGAGCCGGCCGGAACGCATCGCTTCCGCATCCTCAAGTACGCGCCGGCCGCGCGGCGCGGACGCGAACCGGCAGGCGGGGGCGAGCGGCCCCGGCCCGTCGTCAACCGGGACAACGCCGGGTTCTGGGACGGGGTGGCCCGGCACCGGCTGCTGATCCAGCGGTGCGGGGGGTGCGGCGCGTTGAGGTTCCCGTGGCTGCCGGGGTGCGGCGGCTGCGGCGGGCAGGAGTGGGACACCGTAGAGGCGAGCGGGGAGGGCACGGTGTTCTCGTACGTCGTCATGCACCACCCGGCGTTCCCCGCCTTCGACCCGCCGTACGCCGTGGGGCTCATCGAACTCGCGGAGGGGGTGCGGATGGTGAGCAACGTGGTGGGGGTCCCGCACGGGGAGGTGCGCATCGGGATGCCGGTGCGGGTGGAGTTCGCGCGGGTGGACGGGGACCTGGTCCTTCCGGTCTTCCGTCCCGTGGGTGACGCCGACCGTGCCGGCGAGGGTGGCGAAGGCGGGCCGGTCTGATGGACTTCACGCCGACCGAGGAGCAGATGGCGGCCCGGGACCTGGCCGGGCGGATCTTCACGGACCTGTCGACGCACGACCGGCTGGCCGCCGCGGGCACGGGCACGGACGGCGAGCTGTGGAAGGCGCTGTGCGCGGCCGGGCTGGTCGCCGCGGTGGAGGACACCGGCCTGCTCGGCCTTGTGCTGCTGCTGGAGGAGCAGGGGCGTACGACGGCGCAGGTGCCGTTCGCCGTGACCTGCGTGTACGGGACGCTGGCGGTCGCCGCCCTGGGCACGCGGGAGCAGCGGGCCCGGCTGCTCCCGGCGACCGGCGACGGCACGGTGGTGGTGACGGGGGCGTTCCCGTCCGCCGGGACGGTACGGGCGGACGCGTCCGGGGCGTTGAGCGGCGTGGCGGGGGCCGTGCCGTGGCTGCGTGACGCCACGCACGTCCTGGTCGCGGACGCGTCACCGGAGCGGGCGCTGTGGCTCGTGGCCACGGGGAGCGCCGGGGTGTCGGTCGAGGCGGTCGACACCACCGCGCCGTGGGCGGCGGGACGGCTGACGCTGGACGGCGTGCGGGGTGAGCGGCTGGGCGGGGACGGCACGGGCCGGCCCCCCACCCGGCCCCTCCCGCACCGCGCCCCGGAATCCGGCCCCCGCCCGCAGGACGGCCCGCCCGCAGGGGCCTACGCGTACGTGCTCGCCATGGGGCGGGTCGCCTTCGCCGGGCTCCAGGCCGGAGTGTGCGCCGGGTCGCTCGCCCGGGCCGTGGCCCACACCTCGCAGCGCGAGCAGTTCGGGCGGCCGTTGTCGGCCAACCAGGGGGTGCTGCTGCGGGCCGCCGACGCGTACATGGACACCGAGGCGATACGGGTCACCGCGTACGAGGCCGCCTGGCGTCACGACGAGGGCCTGCCGTTCGCCACCCACGCCCTCACCGCCGCCTGGTGGGCGTCCGAGGCGGGGCAGCGCGTCGTGCACGCCGGTCAGCACCTGCACGGGGGGACGGGCGCGGACCTGGAGCACCCCGTCCACCGGCACTTCCTGTGGGGACGGCAGCTCGACTCCTACCTCGGGTCCGGCAGCGAAGTACTGGAAGAACTGGGGCTGTCGCTGAGCCGCGACGAGCGGTGGGAGGAGGACGAGGGATGAAGGTCGGGGACGAGTTGCCGGCGCTGGAGATACCGGTCACCCGCACGCTGATCGTCGCGGGCGCCGTGGCGTCCCGCGACTACCAGGACGTCCACCACGACGCCGAGGCCGCGCGGGCGAAGGGCTCGCCCGACATCTTCATGAACATCCTGACGACCAACGGGATCGTCGGCCGGTACGTCACCGGCCACTTCGGCCCCGCCGCCCGGCTGCGGGCCGTAAAAATCCGCCTCGGAGCGCCCAACCACCCCGGCGACACCCTGGTGCTGACCGGCACGGTCACCGCCCTCGGACCGGACGGCACGGCCGAGGTGGAGGTCGTCGGCGCCAACGGACTCGGCCGTCACGTCACCGGCCGGGTGACGGTCGCCGTCGCCGGCGCGCCTGCCGCGTCCGGCGGGGAGAGGGACGCATGAGCGTACGCGGCGCCGACACACTCGGCGGAAGGGCGGCGATCGTCGGCATCGGGGCGACCGAGTTCTCCAAGGACTCCGGTCGCAGCGAGCTCAGGCTGGCCGTCGAGGCGGTACGGGCCGCCGTCGCGGACGCCGGCCTCACCCCCTCCGACGTCGACGGCATGGTCACCTTCACCATGGACACCAGCCCCGAGATCACCGTCGCCCAGGCGGCCGGCATCGGGGAGCTGTCCTTCTTCTCCCGGGTCCACTACGGCGGTGGCGCGGCCTGCGCCACCGTCCAGCAGGCCGCCCTCGCCGTCGCGAGCGGCGTCGCCGAAGTCGTCGTCTGCTACCGGGCGTTCAACGAACGGTCCGGTCGCCGCTTCGGGTCGGGCGTGCAGCGCCGGCAGCCCTCCGCCGAGGGCGCGGCACTCGGCTGGAACCTGCCGTTCGGACTGCTCACCCCCGCCTCCTGGGTCGCCATGGCCGCCCGGCGCTACCTCCACACGTACGGCCTGACGCCCGACGTGTTCGGCCACGTCGCCGTCACCGGCCGCCGGCACGCCGCCCGGAACCCCGCCGCGTACTTCTACGGCCGGCCCGTCACCCTCGCCGACCACGCCGCCTCCCGCTGGATCGCCGAACCGCTGCGGCTGCTCGACTGCTGCCAGGAGACGGACGGCGGCCAGGCGGTCGTCGTCACCACCGCCGAGCGGGCCAGGGACCTGCCGCAGCCGCCCGCGGTGGTCGTCGCCGCCGCGCAGGGCGCCGGGCGCGGCCAGGAGCAGATGACCAGCTTCTACCGCGACGGCCTGACGGGACTGCCCGAGATGAACGTCGTCGCCCGGCAGTTGTGGCGTACCTCGGGCCTCGGCCCGTCCGACATCGACGTGGCAATCCTGTACGACCACTTCACGCCGTTCGTGCTGATGCAGCTGGAGGAGTTCGGGTTCTGCGCTCCCGGCGAGGGCGCCGCGTTCGTCGCCGGGGACACGCTGGCGCTGAACACCCACGGCGGGCAGCTCGGCGAGGCGTACCTGCACGGCATGAACGGCATCGCGGAGGCGGTCAGACAGGTGCGCGGCACCTCGGTCAACCAGGTACCCGGCGCGGCCCGGTCGCTGGTGACGGCGGGCACCGGCGTTCCCACGTCCGGGTTGATCCTCGGCGCGGATGGCTGACTGCGGAGTGTGAAGCGCCTCGGCACGCCGGGCGACCCGTTCACTCTCCTTCATGTACTCGTACCTAAAGAGGCTCATCGGACATGGACTCGCGCTGGCCGCCGTGATCGGCGTGCTGGCCCTCCCGCAGCGGACCGAGGCGAGCGAGGCGGCCGGGGCGCGCCCGGGGCCGCCCGCCCCGCGGGCCGAGGCGCCGGCGGCCCGCACCGTGACGTTCCGCGGCCGGGCCTTCGACACCTGCCAGGCCCCGCCGCTCGCGACGATGCGGGCCTGGCGCTCGTCGCCGTACCGCGCCGTCGGGGTCTACATCGGCGGCCGGGGCCGTGCCTGCCCGCACCAGCACCACCTCAGCAGACGGTGGGTGGCGGACGTGGACCGGATGGGCTGGCGCGTCCTGCCCGCCTTCGTCGGATCCCAGTCCCCGTGCGTACTCGCCAGGAACAAGCGGCACGTGCGGATCGGCCGGGCGCCCTGGCGCCAGGGCAGGAAGGAGGGGCGGCAGGCGGTCCGCGCCGCCCGCGGCCTCGGCATGCTCACGGGCAGCCCGCTCTACCTCGACATGGAGGCGTACGACGAGACGAGGCGGCGCTGCGCACGCACCACGCTCGACTTCGTGCGTGGCTGGAACCGCGAGGTGCGCAAGCACGGCTACGTCCCCGGCTTCTACAGCAGCGCCGAGTCCGGTGTGCGGCACATGGAGCAGTCCCGCCGGGCCGGCGTCACCGACCTGCCGTCGGTGATGTGGTTCGCCCGCTGGGACGGCAGGCCGTCGCTGTACGGCGAGCGCGTCCTGCCGAAGCGGGCGTGGGCCCCGCACCGCCGCATCCACCAGTACGCGGGCAACGTCACGGAGAAGCACGGCGGCCGGCGCCTGACCATCGACCGGAACGCGGCCGACGCCCCGGTCGCCCGCATCGGCCGCTGACCCGCCGCCCAGACCGCCGCGCCGGCCGCCCGGCGCGGCCGCCCCGGCCCCGCCCCCGAGACGCACCCCCTACGCGGGGCCGGGCGTCCTCCACCCTCAGGAGGTGGGGCCGGCGCCACCCCTACAACCTGAGGCGGACCCCCTTTCGGGACCTGGGGCCGATCCGCGAGGCACGGCACGCTCCTAGCGTGGGAGCCATGACCACGCCTGTCTGCACCAGCGCGTCCAAGGCGGCGACCACGGGGGCGACCACGGCGGCGACGCCGGCGCCCTGCCCGTCGTTCTCCACCTACGTACGCGCCCGGGGACCCGTACTGCTGCGCACCGCCCGCTCGCTCACCGCCAATCCGTGCGACGCGGAGGACCTGCTGCAGACGGCGCTCACCAAGACGTACGTCGCCTGGGACCGCATCCAGGACCACCGCGCCGTCGACGGGTACGTGCGCCGCGCCCTGCTCAACACCCGCACCTCCCAGTGGCGCAAGCGCAAGGTCGACGAGTACGCCACCGACGAGCTGCCCGAGCCCGCCGCCGCCCTCGCGTCCGGACCGGCGGCCGACCCGGCCGAGCAGCAGGTGCTGCGCGACGCGATGTGGCGCGCGATCACGAGGCTGCCGGAACGCCAGCGCGCGATGGTCGTCCTGCGCTACTACGAGGACCTCAGCGAGGTCCAGACGGCAGAGGTGCTCGGCGTCTCGGTCGGCACGGTCAAGAGCGCCGTCTCGCGCGCCCTGCGCAAGCTCCGGGAGGACCCGGAACTGGCCCCCGTGCGCTGACCCCCCGGGGGGCCGCGCCGGATTCGTATCCTCGGAAGTAGTGACATACCGCTTGGTACGTGCGCAGAATCAGGCCACTCTATTACTGCCGCGTAGCGCCCACCGGGAGGACGCCGTGCTGAGCACCATGCAGGACGTACCACTGACCGTGACCCGCATCCTGAAGCACGGGATGACGATCCACGGTCGCTCACAGGTCACCACATGGACCGGTGAGGAGGAGCCGCACCGCCGCACCTTCGCCGAGACCGGCGAGCGCGCGACACGGCTCGCGAACGCTCTGCGCGACGAGCTCGGTGTCGACGGCGACCAGCGTATTGCGACGCTCATGTGGAACAACTGCGAGCACATGGAGGCGTATCTCGCGATCCCCTCCATGGGCGCCGTACTCCACACGCTCAACCTGCGCCTGCCCCCCGAGCAGCTGGCCTGGATCGTCAACCACGCCGCGGACCGCGTCGTCATCGCCAACGGCTCGCTGCTGCCGCTGCTCGCGCCGCTCCTCCCGCACCTGAAGACCGTCGAGCACGTGGTCGTCTCGGGCCCCGGCGACCGCTCGCTCCTCGACGGCTGCGTGCCGCAGGTCCACGAGTACGAGGACCTGATCGCGGACCGCCCCACCACGTACGACTGGCCCGAGCTGGACGAGCGCTCCGCCGCGGCCATGTGTTACACCTCCGGCACCACCGGCGACCCCAAGGGCGTCGTCTACTCCCACCGCTCCATCTACCTGCATGCCATGCAGGTCAACATGGGCGAGTCGATGGGGCTGAGCGACAAGGACACCACTCTCGTGGTGGTCCCGCAGTTCCACGTGATGGCCTGGGGCCTGCCGCACGCCACCTTCATGACCGGCATCAACATGCTCATGCCGGACCGCTTCCTCCAGCCGGCCCCCCTCGCCGACATGATCGAGCGGGAGAAGCCCACGCACGCCGCCGCCGTCCCCACCATCTGGCAGGGCCTGCTCGCCGAGGTCACCGCCAACCCGCGCGACCTCTCCTCCATGGCGAGCGTCACCATCGGCGGCGCCGCCTGCCCGCCGGCCCTCATGGAGGCGTACGACAAGCTCGGCGTGCGCCTGTGCCACGCCTGGGGCATGACGGAGACCTCCCCGCTCGGCACCATGGCCCACCCGCCCGCGGGACTCACCCCCGAGGAGGAGTGGCCGTACCGCGTCACGCAGGGCCGCTTCCCGGCCGGCGTCGAGGCGCGGCTGATCG
Organism: Streptomyces sp. NPDC054887; assembly: GCF_053610585.1. Taxonomy (NCBI): domain Bacteria; kingdom Bacillati; phylum Actinomycetota; class Actinomycetes; order Kitasatosporales; family Streptomycetaceae; genus Streptomyces; species Streptomyces sp. NPDC054887. Next base: position 218,654 of record NZ_JBSGYQ010000001.1, read on the forward strand.
GGCCCGCCGGCGAGATCCTGCCCTGGGACGGCGAGTCGGCCGGCGAGCTGGAGGTGCGCGGCCCCTGGATCGCCGGGTCGTACTACGGCGGCGCGGGCGGTGAGGACTTCAGGCCCGCCGACAAGTTCAGCGAGGACGGCTGGCTCAAGACCGGCGACATCGGCGTCATCAGCACCGACGGCTTCCTCACCCTCACCGACCGGGCGAAGGACGTCATCAAGTCCGGTGGCGAGTGGATCTCCAGTGTGGAGCTGGAGAACGCCCTGATGGCCCACCCGGACGTGGCGGAGGCGGCCGTCGTCGCCGTGCCCGACGACCGCTGGAGCGAGCGCCCGCTGGCCACGGTGGTCCTCAAGGAGGGCGCGACCGCGGACTACGAGGAGCTGCGGGCGTTCCTCGCCGCGAGGATCGCGAAGTGGCAGCTGCCGGAGCGGTGGGCGCTGATCCCGGCCGTTCCGAAGACGAGCGTCGGGAAGTTCGACAAGAAGGTGATCCGCAGGCAGTACGCGGACGGCGAGCTGGACGTCACGAAGTTCTGACGCCGTTCCTCCCGCTCTCCCGGAACCGCTGAAGGGGCCCCGCAACGGCGCGGGGCCCCTTCAGTGCGCTGTGCCGACGGCTCAGTTGGTGCCGATCTTCGCGAGCAGGTCCACGATCCGGCCCTGGACCTCGCCGCTCGTCGAGCGCTCCGCGAGGAAGAGGACCGTCTCCCCCGAGGCCAGCCGGTGCAGTTCGCCCGCGTCCAGCCCGGCCGACGTGTAGACGACCAGCGGCGTACGGTTCAACTGCCCGTTCGCGCGCAGCCAGTCGACGATCCCGGCGCGGCGGCGGCGTACCTGCATCAGGTCCATCACCACCAGGTTCGGCCGCGTCTGCGTCGCCAGCGTCACCGCTTCGGAGTCCGTGCCGGCCCGCGCGACCTGCATGCCGCGCCGCTCCAGCGTCGCGGTGAGCGCGAGCGCGATCTCCTCGTGCTCCTCGATCAGCAGGACGCGCGACGGGTGCTGCTCGCTGTCGCGCGGCGCGAGCGCCTTCAGCAGTACGGCGGGATCCGCCCCGTACGCCGCCTCACGCGTCGCCTGCCCCAGCCCGGCCGTCACCAGCACCGGAACCTCGGCGGCCACCGCGGCCTGGCGCAGCGACTGGAGGGCCGTACGGGTGATGGGCCCGGTCAGCGGGTCGACGAACAGCGCGGCGGGGAACGCCGCGATCTGCGCGTCGACCTCCTCGCGGGAGTGCACGATCACGGGCCGGTAGCCGCGGTCGCTCAGCGCCTGCTGCGTCGAGACGTCCGGGGCCGGCCACACCAGGAGGCGGCGCGGGTTGTCGAGCGGCTCCGGGGGCAACTCGTCGTCCACGGGCAGCGGCTGGGGGCGGTTGGCCACCTCCACCGCCCCGTTGGGGCCGTCCAGCGGCTCGGGACCCTCGGTTCCCTCGTCGGGTGCGCCTATGGCGTACGCCCGCCCCTCGGCCTGGGCCGACAGCCGCTGCTGGAGCGGGCCCTGGCCCTGGGGGTGCGGCCGGGCGCCGGGCTCGGCCGCGTCCTGGGTCGCGGTGCCCTCGGCGGGCGTGGACGTTTCCGCGTCCGGGCGGCCGGCGGCGAGCTTGCGCCGCCGGCCGGAGCCCAGGGTCTGGTTCTGCTGCTGAGCGACCTGCTGGGCGAACGGCATGCCCTGACCCAGCGTGCGCACGCTGAACGCGCGGCCCTGGGTGGAGTCGGCGGCCGGCGGGGGCGCGTGGGCGCCCGCGGGAGCCTCGGCGGGCAGCGGCTGCGCGGGCGGCAACGGCTGTGCGGCGCGGGGCTGCTGGGGCGCGGGGGCGGGTGCTGCGCCGTTCGGTCCGACCGCGCCGGTGGCACCGCCCCGGGCGACCGCGGCACCGGACCCGACGGGCCCGTTCGGGTCTGCGGAGGCACCGACGGCACCGCCCTGGCCGGCCGGGTCGTGCGGTCCGGGTACGCCGGTGAGACCGGCCGCGCCGGCCGGCCCGGTGGCCTCGTGGGGCGCTGCGGCGTGCGCGGCGCCGTTGGGCCCGATGGCGCCGTGGGCACCGCCGGCGCTGTTCGGCCCGCCGGGGCCGGCCGGGACCGCGCCGTTCGGCCCGGCCGCGCCGGGCGCACTGGTGGGGCCTGCGGGGGTGTGGTGGCCGGCCAGGCCGCCGGGGGCGTCGAAGCCGAGGGAAGCGTTGGAGCCCATGGAGCCGTTGGCGGTGTTGTGGCCGAGGGATCCGTCGGGGCCGGCCGCGCCCGCCCTTCCGTCGGGGCTCATCGGGCCGCCGTGACCGGCCGCCGGGCCGGGTACGGCGCCGGCGAGTCCGGCCGCGCCCGTCGGACCGACCGCGCCGGCGGTCCCGCCCGCGCTGTGCGGCCCGGCCGTACCCGTCGGCCCAGCCGTAGCCGTCACACCCACCGCGCCACCGTGGCTCACCGCGCCGCCAGGACCCGTCACCGCGCCACCGGGGCGCACCGCACCGCCGGCACTCGCAGCCCCGTGCTGCCCGATCCCGTGCTGCCCCGCCTCGGCCTCCGCCTCGTTCTCGCTGCTGCTCGTGGGGCCGTCGGCGAAGCCGGGGGCGGGCCAGGTCTGGGTCGTGCCGGTCGTGGTCGCGGTCGCTCCGCCGGGCGCGGCCGACCAGTTCGGGGGTACGGAGACGGCGCCGCTGTCGTGCGGGGCGGCGTCCGGGAGCCCCGTCGGCACAGGACCCGACGTGCCGTGGGCCGCGGCCCACTCCTGCGGAACGTCGCCGCGCCCCCTCCGCCGCCCCGTCGGGGCCGGCGCGGGGTGCGGCTGCGGAGGCGTGTGGTCCGCGTCCGGAGCGCTCCGTACGGCGTCGTGGCGACCCGGCAGTGACGCGTCCGCGACGCCCGCCGTCGGGGGCACACGGTCGGCGTCGGCCGGCGGCAGCGCGAACGGGCTGCGGGGTGCCTCCGACCGCTCCTGCGCGGGCGCGAGCGCCCGGCGCGCACGCCGCCCGGAAGGCTGTTGCGGTGCCTCGTTCCCGGCAGACGGCGCGGACGGCGCGGAGGGCAGCGCGGGAAGCGCGGGCACGTTCTCGTGCGCCCCGCCCTCACCGCGCCGCGCACGCCGCCCGGAACCGGGTCCTTCGGCGGGCACGCCCTGCGGCGGCACCGTCTCCCCGAGCGCCGCGCGCCCGGTTCCGTGCGCGCCCTCCGAGGCCGTGACGACAGAACCCTCGGACACGGCTCCGGAAGGCCCGGACGCGGCGGCCGGCAGCGCGGCAAGCGCCTGCCCGCCGCCGCCCGCACCGCCGGTCTGGCCTTCGCCGCCCTCGCCGGGGCTCGGCCGCCCGCGCCTGCGCCCCGTACCGGAGCCCGCACCGGCCCCGCCGCTCTCCCCCGACGCCTGCGCCGGAATGCGTTCCTGCGGTCCCGCGTCGCGCCGTGCCCGGCGCCGCCCGGTGGGCGCGGCGCTCGCGACGGCGTCCGCGCCGGTCTGCTCGCCCGTGGCGGTGCGCTCCACGTCCGCGTCCAGGAAGGCGTCGGTGGACGACCGCCGTGCCCGCCGCCCGCCGCCCTCCGCGGGCGCCGGCTGCGTCGGCACGGGCGCCGGGTCGGGTTCGGCGGCCTTGCCCTGCGGCGCGGCGACCGCGCCGGAGCCCGCGCCGAGCGGCACCTCCAGCACGTACGCGTTCCCGCCCATGCCCGGTACCTCGTGCGTCTGGAGCACGCCGCCGTGGGCCGACACGATGCCGCGCACGATCGGCTCGTGCACGGGGTCCCCGCCGGCGTACGGCCCGCGCACCTCGATCCGTACGACCTCACCGCGCTGCGCCGCCGCCACCACGATCGTCGAGTCGGTGTAGCCGCCGCCCGGCGCGGCCGTCGGAGCCTTGCCCGTCGAGTCGATCCCCGCCACGTCGGCGACGAGGTGCGCGAGGGCCGTCGCCAGCCGCCCCGCGTCCACCTCGGCCTCGATCGGCGGCGCGTGCACCGCGAACTGCGCCCGCCCCGGGCCGATGAGTTCGATCGCGCCCTCGACGCCCGCCGCCACGACGCCGTCGAGCAGGACCTTCTGCTTGTCCAGCTGCTCCGTGCCCGCCGCCAGCCGCTGGAAGCCCAGGACATTGTCGACAAGGGTGGTCATACGGGCGTATCCGGCCGCCAGGTGGTGCAGGATCTGGTTCGCCTCGGGCCACAGCTGGCCGGCGGGGTCGGAGGCCAGCGTCCCCAGTTCGCCGCGCAGTTCCTCCAGCGGCCCGCGCAGAGAGTCGCCCAGCACGGCGGTCAGCTGGGCGTGCCGTCCCGCCATCTCCTCGTACCGCTTGGTCTCGCGGTCGAGCACCTCCGCCTGCTTCTCGACCAGTTCGTCGTAGGGGCGGCGGTCGGTGAAGGTCATCACGGCGCCGACCAGCTGGTCACCGTCCCGTACCGGGGCGGTCGTGAGGTCGACGGCGACCGGCTTGCCGTTCTTCGCCCACAGGACCTGTCCGCGCACCCGGTGCTTGCGCCCGGACTTGAGCGTGTCGGCGAGCGGCGAGTCCTCGTACGGGAAGGGGGTGCCGTCGGGACGCGTGTGAATGGCGAGGGGGTGCAGCTCCTTGCCGCCGAGATCGCTCGCGCGGTAGCCCAGGATCTGCGCCGCCGCCGGGTTGACCAGGACCACGCGTCCGTCGGTGTCGGTCCCGACGACGCCCTCGGACGCGGCCCGCAGGATCATCTCGGTCTGTCGCTGCGAACGGGCCAGTTCGGCCTCGGTGTCGACGGTGCCCGAAAGATCGCGGACGACGAGCATCAGCAGCTCGTCGCCGGTGTAACCGGACCGTTCGGTGTGGGAGGCGTAGGCGTCCCGGCCGTCCTCCAGGTTCGCGCTGGTCACCTCGACCGGGAACTCCGTCCCGTCCGTGCGACGCGCGATCATCCGGGTGGGCTTCGTGCGTCCTTGATCGTCCGCGCCGTCCGCACGCCGCATCGATCCGGGGATCAGCTTGGAGTCGAACGTCGGGAGCAGGTCGAGCAGTCCGCGCCCGACGAGTCCGGTGCCGGGCGACTCGAACGTCTCCAGGGCGATGGTGTTGGCGTTGACGACGGTGCCGTTGCAGTTGACGAGCAACAGCCCGTCAGGGAGTGCGTCGAGTATCGCTGCGAGGCGAGCAGCGCCTCGGGATGGCCTGCTGCTCACGACGACGGTTCCTCCCTGAACTACTGCACCTTGCCGACAGCCGGCCTCATTTTGCCCCTCGGGCCGCAAGCTGTCACTGGAGGGAGTCTAAAGGCAGGGGACATGCCCGCGACGGCGGATGAGGGGGAGCTCTCACCAAGGTTCTGTGCGCTCGGGCGCACATCGGAGGCCGCGACGTACGCCCTGACCAGGTAAGAGTCCCCCGGCCGCGCCCCCGGCGCGGACCGGCGCGCGGCACTCAACGCACGCTGGGAAGCACCGGCTCCATCTGGCGCCAGCGGGAGATTTCGCAGCCATTGCCCTGATTGAACTTCGCGTCCACGCTTCGCCCGTTCCAGGTACCCGTGATCCGCGCGGTGGCCGGCCCGCCGTGCTGGTGGGTGCACATCCGGTCCTGCGCCACGGGTGCGAACGGGTCGCCGTCCTCCCCGGCCAGCTCCTCCAGCCGGTCGCAGGCGGCCTGGGCCTCGGGGTGCGTCCCGCCGGTGGGCCCGCACTTCAGTTCGTACGTCCCGTTGGCGGCGCGGTTGCCCGTCTCGGCCGTCGTCACGGTCAGCCGGTCCTGCGTGTCGTCCGTCCTGTCGTATGCCCTGTCGTCCGTCCTGTCCCCCACGCCCTGGAGTACGTCCTGGAGCACCGGGAGCGGAACGGGCGCGGTCACGGCGGACGCGCCGGGGGCGGCGGCGGACAGTGCGGCGACGGACGCGGCGGCGGTGAGGGTGAGACGGCGCAGCATGGAGGCTCCTGAGGTTCAAGCTGAGGTTCAAGAGGGGGCAGGGTGCCCCGCACTCTCTAACGCTCCGCGGCCCCGCGCGTTGCGCAACCGGTAAGGCTTTGCTCTGCGCCCCGCCCGCCTAGTACCGTGGTCAGCGATTGGTGGCATGCCGCAAGGCTGTGTCATCATCTGCACGCACCCACTCGCGCAGGCGAGAGAGTGTGCTGGAGGCGTCGCCTAGTCCGGTCTATGGCGCCGCACTGCTAATGCGGTTTGGGTCTTAAAGCCCATCGAGGGTTCAAATCCCTCCGCCTCCGCGCAAGATCACCGAAGCCCCGGTCCACGGACCGGGGCTTCGGTCGTTCCGTGCCCGAGCGGGTCCGGTCCGGTGCCCGTCTGGAGGTCGTTTTCGCAGCTCAGCGCGGGTCTGGCCAATGGATTTCGCGTCACGGCGCAGGTCATGTAATGTTGTTCTCGCAACGCCGACGGGGCAGAAAAAACCCCGCCGGTGGCACCGGTGGCCAAGGCCGCAGGCAAGCACTCGTAGCTTAACGGATAGAGCATCTGACTACGGATCAGAAGGTTGCAGGTTCGAATCCTGCCGAGTGCACAGACAAGAAGCCCCTCGGGATCATCCCGAGGGGCTTCTGACGTATCCGGTGGAAGTGGTGGATGGTGCACCCGGGGCGTGTCATCCGTTCGGGCGGCGTGACCCTTCTTCGCCGGGCGGACCGCCGGTGGTTGCCGGGGCCGGTTGTCAGTGGGGGTCGTTAGCCTGCGGGTATGGGCTGGCTGTGCGGTGGGCTGCGGTGGACGGCGGGGCGGCCGGCGCTCTCCTGGTACGGAGGCGCGGGAGGCCGGGAGGACGTCCGGCGTGTCAGCGAGCTGGGGTACGGGGGCGATGTCGGGTTCCGGGTCGCGGGGGCGGAGCGGCGGTGCGTGGGGGCGCGCCGGGGCGGGTGCCCGCTGCGGGCCGCGGTGCCGGGGCGCAGCAGTGGCGGGCAGTGTCCCGAGTGCGCGCGGCTCGACCGGTCGCGCTCGGTGGCGGCGGACACGGTGGCCGACGACCCGCAGCCGTACGCCGTGTACCTGGCCTGGTTCGGCCCCGGGATGGTCAAGGTCGGCATCACCGCCGACGCCCGGGGGTCCGCGCGGCTGCTGGAGCAGGGGGCCGTGACGTTCACCTGGCTGGGGCGCGGTCCGCTGATGGCGGCCCGGCGGACCGAGGAGCTGCTGCGGGCGGCGCTCGGGGTGCCCGACCGGATCCCGTACAAGGAGAAGAGGGCCGTGCGGGCCTCGTTGCCCCCGCCTGGGGAACGGGCGCGGGAGATCGAGGGATGGCACCGGAGGGCCGGGGCGCTGGCGGGGTGGCCCGAGTCCCTGGAGCGGGCGCCGTTCGCGGCGGTGGATCACGCCGGGGCGTACGGGCTCGAAGGGCTGCCGCCGATGACCGGCGTGGTGACGGAGCTGGCGCCGGACGGGGTGGTGGCGGGGCGGTTGCTGGCCGCCGCCGGGCCCGACCTGCATCTGGGCACGGGGGACGGCGGAGTGGTCGTGCTCGACACCCGCCTGATGAGCGGCTGGGAGCTGGCCGGCGCGGGGGGCGCGGCGGCGGTCGCCGGGGTGCCGGTGAAGGCGGTGGAGCGGGGGGTGCAGGGCGGGCTCTTCTGACGGGACCGGGACCGCGAGGCAAAGAACTGGATCCCTTTCGGCTCCCGTTGGGCAAGGGGTATGGACGGGAGGGAAGGGGGCGGCGGAAGGTGATCGCCATGGACATCAAGCCCTTCGAGGCCCGTCAACCTCCCTACTACGCCGTCGTCTTCACCTCCGCCGTACGGCAGGAGGCCGCCGCCGGCGGATACGGCGCGGCCGCCGCCCGCATGGACCGGCTCGTGCGGGAGGTGCCCGGCTTCCTCGGCTACGAGTCGGCCCGTACACCGGACGGGCTCGGGATCACCGTGGGTTACTTCCGGGACGAGGAGGCCATCGCCGCATGGCAGCGGAACGCCGAGCACCGGGAGGCCCAGCGGCAGGGCAGGGAGCGGTGGTACGACAGCTACACCGTGCACGTGGCCAAGGTGGAACGGAGCTACGGCTTTGAACGCGGCTGACCGGCGGGGGGCGGAAGACGCGACGGGTGGGGCCGTGGGTGCCGCGGCCTCGGATGGGGCCGCGGGTGGGCCGGTGGGCGCTGGGGCCGGTGCCGGCGAGGCGGCGGGTGTGCGGCGCTTCTGGGGGCGGCTCGGCCTGCCCGGCGGCATCGACGTGCACACGCACTTCATGCCGGAGCAGGTGCTCAGGAAGGTGTGGGCGTACTTCGACGCCGTCGGGCCGATGACCGGCCTGGAATGGCCCATCACCTACCGGCACGAGGAGGAGCAACGCGTCGCGATATTGAGGCATTTCGGGGTGCGGCACTTCACCTCGATGATCTACCCCCACAAGCCGGGCATGGCGGCCTGGCTCAACGACTGGGCGGCCGGGTTCGCGGCCCGCACCCCCGAGTGCCTGCACACGGCGACGTTCTTCCCCGAGGAGGGAGTGACGGCGTACGTGCGGCAGGCCGTGGAAAGCGGCGCGCGGGTGTTCAAGGCGCACCTCCAGGTAGGGGCGTACGACCCCAACGACGCGCTGCTCGACCCCGTGTGGGGGCTCCTCGCGGACGCCGGGACACCGGTGGTCACGCACTGCGGGTCGGGGCCCGCCCCCGGCAAGCACACGGGACCCGAGCCGGTCGGCCGGCTGCTCGCGCGGCATCCGCGGCTGAGGCTCGTCGTGGCACACATGGGCATGCCCGAGTACGGCGACTTCCTCGCCCTGGCCGAGCGGTACGGCGAGGTGCGGCTGGACACCACCATGGCGTTCACCGACTTCGCCGAGCGCCTCGCGCCGTTCCCCACGGCCGAACGGGGCCGCCTGGCCGATCTGGGCGACCGGATCCTGCTGGGCTCCGACTTCCCCAGCATTCCGTACGGCTACGGGCACCAGCTGGAGTCCCTGGAGCGGCTGGATCTGGGCGACGACTGGCTGCGGGCCGTCTGCCACGAGAACGCGCGGCGGCTGTTCGGGTTGTGAGGCGCGGCCATGCGTGGCCGCGACGCATGGCTTTCTCAGGCGATTCACAGGAACGGGAAAGAGTGCTCTCAGCCGGGCCGCCCAGCCTTGGCGCATGCGTACCCAGATGCTCAGACCCGGCGGCGGGCCCGTCCGGGTGCTCGTGGTGGACGACGAGGCGCCGCTCGCCGAGCTGCTGTCGATGGCGCTGCGCTACGAGGGGTGGGACGTCCGCAGCGCCGGCGACGGGGCGGGCGCGGTCCGCTGCGCGCGCGAGTTCCGGCCCGACGCCGTCGTACTGGACGTGACGCTGCCGGACATGGACGGTCTCGCCGTGCTCGGGCGGCTGCGCGGCGAACTTCCGGACGTCCCCGTGCTGTTCCTGACGGCCGGGGACTCGGTCGAGGACCGGATCGCGGGCCTGACGGCGGGTGGCGACGACTACGTCAGCAAGCCGTTCAGCCTGGAGGAGGTCGTGGCGCGGCTGCGCGGGCTGATCCGGCGCTCCGGGGCGGCCGTCGCCGCCGTGCGCGACGAGTCGCTGCTGGTCGTCGGGGACCTGACGCTGGACGAGGACAGTCACGAGGTCGCGCGGGGCGGCGACGGGATCCACCTCACGGCGACCGAGTTCGAGCTGCTGCGCTTCCTGATGCGCAACCCGCGCCGCGTGCTCAGCAAGGCGCAGATCCTGGACCGGGTGTGGAGCTACGACTTCGGCGGCCAGGCCAACGTCGTCGAGCTCTACATCTCGTACCTGCGCCGGAAGATCGACACCGGCCGGCCGCCCATGATCCACACCCGGCGGGGCGCGGGATACCTGATCAAGCCCGGTGGGTGACTTCCGCGCCGCACGGGGTCCGGCCGCGCGGCGAGCGCCGAAGCGACTGGCCCGGGGAGAGGGGGGCGCGGGTACGGAAAGCCGGCCGTTCCGTGCCCGACCATAAACAACTATACGGCGTACAGGACTCCCTTGTACGGTGTACGGGAACAGCCGCGCCCTCCCCCGTACCCCCGCCCGAGGAGCCCCCGTATGACGGCGACGACCGCCGAGAACCGCCCCACCGCGCAGGGCCATCCGCAGCGCTGGCTCATCCTCGGTGTCATCTGCCTCGCCCAGCTCACCGTGCTGCTCGACAACACGGTCCTCAACGTGGCGATCCCCTCCCTCACCGAGGAACTGGACGCGTCCACCGCCGACATCCAGTGGATGATCAACGCGTACTCCCTGGTGCAGTCCGGTCTCCTGCTCACCGCCGGCAGCGCAGCCGACCGCTACGGCCGCAAGAGGATGCTGCTGGCGGGGCTCGCGCTGTTCGGGATCGGTTCGCTCGTCGCCGGACTCGCACAGTCCAGCACCCAGTTGATCGCCGCCCGCGCCGGCATGGGCGTCGGCGGCGCGCTGCTGATCACGACCACCCTCGCCGTCGTCGTGCAGATCTTCGACGACACCGAGCGGGTGAAGGCCATCGGCCTGTGGTCGACGGTCAACTCGCTCGGCTTCGCGGTCGGCCCGCTGATCGGCGGCGTCGTCCTCGACCACTTCTGGTGGGGCGCGATCTTCCTCATCAACATCCCCGTGGCGCTGGTCGGCCTGGCCGCCGTCGTCACCCTCGTACCGGAGTCCAGGAGCAAGCAGGGCGACCGCCCGGACCTGCTCGGCGCGCTGCTGTCCACGGTCGGCATGACCGCCGTCGTGTACGCGATCATCTCCGGGCCCGAGCACGGCTGGACCTCCACGCGGGTCCTCGCCTCCGCCGCGGCCGGCGTCGTCGTGCTCGGCGCGTTCGCCGTCTGGGAGCTGCGCATCCCGTACCCGATGCTTGACCTGCACTTCTTCCGCGACCAGCGCTTCGTCGGCGCGGTCGCGGGCGCGATCCTCGTCGCGTTCGGGATGGGCGGCTCGCTGTTCCTCCTCACGCAGCACCTCCAGTTCGTGCTCGGGTACGGGCCCCTGGAGGCCGGCCTGCGGACCGCGCCCCTCGCCCTGACCGTCGTGGCGCTCAACCTCACCGGCGTCGGCGCGCGGCTGCTGCCCCGGCTCGGTACGCCCGGAACCATCGCCTCCGGCATGACGCTGCTCTCGGCGGGGCTCGCCGCGATCGCCCTGTTCGGCGGATCCGGCTACGGGGGCATGCTGTGCGGCCTCATCGTGATGGGCGCGGGCATCTCGCTGGCGATGCCCGCCATGGCCAACGCCATCATGGGCGCCATACCGCCGGAGAAGGCCGGTGTCGGCGCGGGGATCAACGGCACCCTCGCCGAGTTCGGCAACGGGCTGGGCGTCGCCGTCCTGGGCGCGGTGCTGAACTCCCGCTTCGCCGCTCTCGTACCCGGGGCGGTCGCCGCGGCCTCGCTGCCCGCGGCGCTGGCGGCGGCGGACGGCCCCGGGGAGCGGGCCCGTATCGCGGACGCCTTCGCCTCCGGGGTCGGGACCAGTCAACTGGTCGGCGCCGTCGCGGTGCTCGCGGGCGGACTTCTCGCCGCGGCGCTGTTGCGGCGGGCCGAGCGGGCAGACTCGTCCGCACAAGCAGCGGCATAGCATCGGGAGCGGGGGACCGGACCGGAGATCACGGTCCGCCGCCCGCCCGCCCCGCCGGGAGAAGAGGAGTGTGCGTCATGGTGTCCGCGGCCGACCGCGTCAAGAATCCGGCCCGTAACAGCGTCTGGCTGGAGGAGAGGACATCGCGCACCCGCAAGGCCGACCAGCCGGCCGGTCTCGACCGCGACCGCATCACCGCGGTGTCGGTGCGGCTGCTCGACGCGGAGGGGCTGGCGAAGTTCTCGATGCGGCGCCTCGCGGCCGAGCTCAACGTCACCCCGATGTCCGTCTACTGGTACGTCGACACCAAGGACGACCTGCTCGAACTGGCCCTCGACTCGGTCTTCAGCGAGATCGCGCCGCCCGCGGACACCGAGGACTGGCGCGACCGGCTGCGCGGACTGGCCACCAGCTACCGCGAGTTGCTGGTCCGCCACGTCTGGGTGTCCCCGCTGATCGGCACCTACCTGAACATCGGGCCGCACTCGCTCGCGTTCTCCCTGGCCGTGCAGCACGTCATGCGGGCGACGGGGCTGCCGCCGCACGGGCAGATGGGCGCCCTCGCCGCGGTGTTCCAGTTCGTGTACGGGTTCGGGACGGTCGAGGGCCACTTCGTCCAGCGGTGCGCGTCGGCGGGCATGAGCCAGGACGAGTACCTCTCCGAGGCGATGGGCGGGATCAGCGCCGCGCCGGACCTGCGGGACTCGTTCGAGAACGCGCAGAAGCTCCTCGACGCCCGGGACGGGGAGACGGTCGAGGAGATGCGCGAGCGTGACTTCGATTTCGCTCTGGAGACGCTGATCGCGGGTATCGAAGCGATGGCGTCCCGCTGAGTGACCGGGGCATGCCCGCGCATGCTTCGTAGCAGGACAGAAGCGGATAGAGTCTGTCCGTCCTTTGCTCGCAGTCGGGAATGTGCTGCGGAGCTCTCCTGCGCATGGCCGCACCCTCAGCCATGCTCGCCGAAGAGGTTCGTGGTGACTGCGTCCGACATTCCAGAGATTTCATACGATTCTGCCCATTTGGGGCCTTCTGGCGCCCTGGCGGAATCCCTGGCAGCCGCCGCCGTCGCCCTGCACGAGACCGAGGGCCGGGCGGAGAAGGCGCAGCTCGCGGTGCGGCTGGCCACGGACATTGTGCCGGACGCCGATCACGCGGGCATCTCCCTCGTGGAACGCGCCGGCCGCGTGCGCACCCTCGCCTGGACCGACGAGGTGGTACGCACCGTCGACGCCGCCACGGCCTGCGGATCGGGCTGCGTGGTGCGCCGGCCGGAGCTGTGGACCAGCCCCGTCGCCCGCATGGAGGACATCACCGCGTGCGAAGGCCACGGGGCGGTGCTCGCCGACAGCGGGCTGCGCTCGGCGCTGTTCCTGCGGCTCCGCGGCCATCAGCGGAAATTCAGTGTGCTGACCCTCTACTCGCGCACGCCCCGGGCCTTCGACGACGGCTCCGTACGCGCCGGACGGCTCTTCTCGGCGCATCTGGGCATCGCCCTGGAGTCCGTCGACGTACAGGAGCAGCTCGCCGAGGCCATGCACACCCGCGACGTGATCGGACAGGCCACCGGCATTCTGATGGGCCGCATGAACATCGACGCGGCGCAGGCCTTCGACCGCCTCGTGCGGGCCTCGCAGAAAGGCAATGTGAAACTCCGCGACATCGCGTCACGGATCGTCGAGGTCAGGGCCACCGAATAGCACCCCGCGTCACCGTGGCATTTGCGGGAACATGGAATGCATGACGGACACGGCGCAGGGTGCGGACGGCACCAGCAGAAGGCCGGTCGACGGCTTCGACCTCGCGTCGATCCAGGACGCGGTCAGCGAGTGGCGCGGCCTGCACGCCTTCCTCCAGGACGTCACGGAGCGCGCGGTGAAGGCCATGGGCGGCGACGCGGACACGTGCAGCATCACGATGCGCCGCGCCGGACGCCTGGTCACGGCCGCCGCCGACAGCGGCGGCGCGCTCGAACTCGACCTGCTCCAGTACGAGGCCGAGGCCGGCCCCTGCGTGTGCAGCATGGAGAACAACGAGGAGAACTACGTTCCCGACATGCTCGTGGAGCGCCGCTGGGCCCCGTACCCGACCGCCGCCGCCGCGCACGGCGCGCGCTCGGTCCTCGCCACGCCGCTGGCGCTGAACAGCCACTCCGTCGGCGCCCTCAACCTCTACTCCTGCAAGCCGGACGCGTTCGCGGGGCACCTGGAGACCGCACGGCAGCTCTCCGCCCAGGCCGCCGGGGCCGTCGCCGTCGCCGAGCGCATCGAGCAGGAGGCCGAGACGGTGGACGACCTGCGGACCGCGATGCTCTCGCGCTCGGTCATCGACCAGGCGATCGGCATCGTCATCGCCCGCAGGCGCTGCACCCCGGACGAGGCGATGGCCGTACTGCGCCGCGCCTCCCAGGCCCGCAACGTCAAACTGCGGGACCTCTGCCACGACCTGGTGACCGACATGGCCGGCGGCCCGCCGACGCCCGGGTCCTTCACCAAGCGCGGCCGTCAGCAGCCGCCGCCCGACGGAACCGCCCCCGTCTAGCCCGCGGGCGGCCCCGGCGGCGTCCGCGCGCCCTCAGCCGGCCTGCGGCAGCGTCTCCCCCTGCACCGCCTGGACGTCGAGCTCCACCCGCAGCGTCGCCCCGATGGCCGAGACGCCCGCCTGCACCACCTGGTTGTAGTTCATGGCGAAGTCCTCCCGGCGCAACTGGGCCGTGGCCCGGAAGGCCGCCCGTACGCCGCCCCAGGGGTCCGGGCCCGTCCCCAGGTAGCTCAGGTCCAGATCCACCGGGCGGGCGACGCCGTGCAGCGACAGCTCGCCGTGGACCGTCCACCGGTCGGTTCCGGCCGGGGTCAGGCCCGTACCGCTGTACGTGATCTCCGGGTACCGCTCGACGTCGAGGAAGTCGGGCGACTTGAGGTGCCCGTCCCGCATGCCGTTGCCGGTGTCGATGCTCGCGGCGCCGATCACCGCTTCGACGCGCGACTTCTCCAGGTCCTCGTGGATCTCGACGCGCCCGCCGAATTCGAGGAACCGGCCGCGCACGCTGGACAGGCCCAGGTGCTGGGCGACCGCCGCCACCGAGGAGTGCGCGGGGTCCAGCGTCCAGACGCCGGGCGGAGGCAGCTCCACACCGCCCTGGCGGGCCAGGACGACCGTGCCGGCGTCCGCCCGGCCGCTCGCCGTCACGAAGGCCGTGGCAGCGGCGGGCGCGTAACCGGCCGCCGTCACGACGACCGTGCAGGCGCCGGCCGGCAGGGGAGCGCCGGTCCGCACCACCCCTTCCTCGTCGGCCGCCGCCCGGACCACCTGCGTGCCCGTCATGTCGGTCACGGTCACCACCGCGTGCTGCACGGCCCAGCCGTCCCGGGTCCGTACCTGTGCGCGAAGTCCCATCCCGTTCTCTCTTCCTTGGAATTACGAGGGCCCCGGCCGGGACCGACAGGCCGTCCCCTGCCTGTCGGCCCCCGCCGGGGCCCGTTTCCGCACCGGCCGCCGTCCTGGGCGCGCCTCCGCTGGGGACGCGCCCCGGGCGGCCGGGGGCTTTCGGTTACTCGCCCGGGTGGGCGAGCTCGATGTCGTGGCCGTCGACGCCGCGGCCCGTGACGGTGAGGGCCCCGGCCACCGGCGGGTAGCCGGTCGCGACGACCGTGTACTCGCCCGAGTCGAGGTCAGCGAAGGCGTACGCCCCGTCGTCCCCGGTGGTGGAGGTGGCGACCACGTTCCCGGCCGCGTCCATCAGCGTCACGCGGGCG
This sequence comes from Streptomyces sp. NPDC054887, assembly GCF_053610585.1. Lineage (NCBI taxonomy): Bacteria > Bacillati > Actinomycetota > Actinomycetes > Kitasatosporales > Streptomycetaceae > Streptomyces > Streptomyces sp. NPDC054887. The sequence goes on from NZ_JBSGYQ010000001.1 coordinate 233,855, forward strand.
TCCGCCAGCGGACGCCGGGCGGCGCCGCCGCGTACCGTGCCCTGCACCAGGGCCCCCGACCGGAGGGCGATCTCGACGCGGGTGACGCCCTGGCCGCCGATCTCCACCGGCAGCGCCGCCGGCCGGAATCCGGCCGCGTTCACCGCGACGGTCACCGTGCCCGGGATCAGCTCGCCGAAGACGAACTCGCCCTGCGCGGACGACCTGCCCGTCGCCAGCACGTCGCCGCGCACGTCGGTCACGATCACCATGGCGTCCTCGACCGGCAGACCGCCGTCGGCGGCGCGCACGGCTCCGGTCAGCCCGCTCGTACCGGACAGGAGGATGTCGTACGCGACGGGCTCGTCGGCCACGACCACGGTGGACGCCTGCGGCTGGAAGCCGTCGGCGGAGGCGATCAGGACGTACGAACCGGCTGCCGGGGCGTCCAGCGCGTACCGGCCGTCCTGGGCCACCGCGCGGCCGAGCTGGCGGCCGGCGAGCGAGATGAGGGTGACCGCGGCGTGCGGGACGGCCGTCCCCTCGGCGGTGCGGACCGTGCCGTGCAGGGTCCTGCCGGTCGCCACGGGGGCGGCGGCGGGCGCGGCGGCCGGCGCGGCCTCGTGGTCCGCCGGCGCGGTCTGCGCCGCGTCGTCGTGGGACGACTTCAAGGGGACCTCCTTCACGAACAGGACCAGGAGCAGGCCGACCAGCGCGATGGGCGCGGCGTACAGGAAGAGGTCGGTGACCCCGTCCCCGTACGCGCTCTCCATGACCGTCCTGATCGGCTTGGGCAGGGCGTCCATGTCCGGGATGGTGTTCCCGCCGGCCGCGCCGCCGGGCTTGATGTGCAGGGCGGCCAGGCCGTCCTCGACGTAGTGCGTGATGCGGCTGGAGAGCACCGCGCCGAGCGCGGAGACGCCGACCGCGCCGCCGAGCGAGCGGGTGAAGGTGACCAGCGAGCTGGCCGCGCCGAGCTCGGCGGGCTTCACCTGGTTCTGCGAGGCCAGGACGAGGTTCTGCATCATCATGCCGAGGCCGAGACCCAGGACCGCCATGTAGACGGCGACCTGCCAGTACTCGGTGTCGTACGTGATGGTGCTGAGCAGGCCGAGGCCCGCGACGAGGCCGACGCCACCGCCGACCAGGAAGCCCTTCCAGCGGCCCGTCTTGGTGATGATCTGACCGGAGACCGTGGACGAGACGAACAGGCCCGCGATCATCGGGATGGTCATGACGCCGGACATCGTCGGCGACTTGTCCCGGGCGAGCTGGAAGTACTGGCTCAGGAAGACGGTCGAGCCGAACATCGCGACACCGACGAAGAGGCTCGCGAAGGACGTGAGCGCGATCGTGCGGTTGCGGAAGAAGCGCAGCGGGATCAGGGGCTCTTCGGCCTTCGTCTCGACCACGACGAAGAGCACGCCGAGCAGGAGCGAGCCGCCGACCATGGCGTACGTCTGCCAGGAGATCCAGTCGTAGTTGTCGCCCGCGAGCGTCACCCAGATCATCAGCAGCGACACCGAGGCGGCCAGGAAGAACGCGCCGAGCCAGTCGATCTTCACCTTGCGGCGGACGACCGGGAGCTTGAGTGTCTTCTGGAGGAGGACCAGGGCGATGGCCGCGAAGGGCACGCCGACGTAGAAGCACCAGCGCCAGCCGAGCCAGTCGGTGTCGGTGATGACACCGCCGAGCAGCGGACCGCCGACGGTGGCGACCGCGAAGGTGGCGCCGATGTAACCGGCGTAACGGCCGCGCTCACGCGGCGGGATCATCGCGGCGATCACGATCTGCGACAGCGCGACCAGACCGCCGGTGCCGACGCCCTGGAGCACGCGGAACGCGATGAGCGTGCCGGTGTTCTGCGAGATGCCGGCGAGCGCCGAACCGATGACGAAGATGACCAGGGCGATCTGGACCAGCAGCTTCTTGCTGAAGAGGTCCGCGAGCTTGCCCCACAGGGGGGTGGTCACGGTCATGGACAGCAGGGCCGCGGTGACGACCCAGGTGTACGCGCTCTGGGTGCCGTCGAGGTCCCTGATGATCTCGGGGAGGGCGTTGGACACGATCGTCGACGAGAGCATCGCGACGAACATGCCGAGCAGAAGGCCGGTGAGGGCCTCCATGATCTGCCGGTGAGTCATCGGCGCGCCGTCGGAGGAGTGGTGGGGGGACCCCTGCTTGGCGTGGCCGCCCCGCACACCGGCCGGTGTGGTCGTAGCCATTGAATTCCTTTGCATTACGCGGGTGTCGCGGGTGGAACGGGCACGTGTGCGTCGTGCTCGAAGTGGTGGGGGGCCCGGGCCCGGCAGTCGCCGAAGCTGCTGCGCAGGCGGGCCAGCATGGAGTTGAGCTGCCCGACCTCGTCGTCGGACCAGTCGGCGAGGGCGCCGGCGAGCGTCTGGGTGTAACGCTCGGAGAGCTCCTCCAGCAGCGCCCGGCCCGCCGGGTTGAGCCGCAGGATCCGTGAGCGCTTGTCGCACGGGTCGGGGGCCCGGTCGATCCAGCCGCGCTCGGCCACATGGGCGACGTGCCGGCTGGTGACCGACATGTCGACCGCGAGCAGCTCCGCGAGCCGGCTCATCCGCATCTCTCCGTGCCGGTCCAGGACGGTGAGCACCGCGGCCGATCCGGCCGGGCAGTGCGCCGGAAGGACGCGGGCCAGATCGCGCTTGACGGCGCCGATGGCGCTGAGCTGCCGGGCCAGTTCCTCGAACCGGCTCTGTGCGGCCATGGGCACCTCCCACATCTTGTTGCTTAGGGCAACCATAGAAGTAGTTGGTTGCTCCAGGCAAACGAATTCGGGCCCGCCGGGGTAAAGGAACCCAAAAGGCTCCGTGCGCGGCGGGTCAAGGGCGTCAGGGTGGCCGGTAAAGCCGCAGATCACCGCTGTCGAGGGTCCTGGGGTGTGCTCCGGGGGCCCACTTCGCTAGGGTCGTGGCCCATGGCACACAACCCCCATGCTCCCCAGGGCCCCGAGGGTCAGTACGACCCGGCCGGCAGCACCCAGATGTTCCGCGCCTTCGTCGACGAGGGCGAACCGCAGCGGCAGCAGCCGGCCGCGGCCGCCGCTTCGGGCGGCCCGAAAACCGGACTGATCGTCGGCGTCGTCGCCGTGCTCGTCGTCCTCGCGGCGGTCGCCTGGCTCGCGCTGGGCTGATCACCGCGATCGGCCGGTCACCGCGATCGGCCGGTCACCTCCACGCGGCGGTGACGTCCTGCGTCTCGACGCGCATCCCCAGCGGGACCCGCCAGGCGTCCACGCACACGGTGTACGTCTTCGTCACGGCCGCGCCCGCGGCGATCGGCCCGGGCAGCGGCTGGGACGACGTCCTGGTGCCCCAGTCCACGCCGAGCGCGCCGATGATGTGGGTCGCGAAGGTCACGGTGCCCGAACGGACCGCGGATCCGCCGGTGTTGCGCAGCGGTACGGTCACCCGCTCGCACCACCGCTCGCCGCCCGGCGCGAGCAGCGGGTCGCCGACCACGAGCACGGCGGGCCCGGGGGGCGGCGCCGGGGGCGTTCCCCCCGAGCCGCTGCCCGGCGGTACGGGCGTCCCGGTCGCCGGCGGCTTCGTCGACGTACCGCCACCGCCACCACTGTGACCGCCACCGCTGTCACCGTCACCGCCGTCACCGCCGTCTTCGCCCCCGCCGGGCGCACCGGGTGTCCTCGGGGCGTCCGGCCCGTCGGTGCCGGGTACGTCGTCCCTGCCGGGCGGCTGCCGTGTCGCGGAGCCACCGCCGCCGGCCGCCCCCGTACCTTCCGTGTCGCCGGCGCCCCGGTCGCCCCCGGGCGGACCCTCGCCGCCGGGCCCGGCGCGCCCGCCGCCGGGCGCGCGCTTCCCGTCGAGCGGCACCAGTTCCACCTCGCCCTGCGGCGGTACGGCCCGGCCGGGCGCCCGCTCCGGCCCCGAACCCGCCGCGCCGACCGCCACGTAACCGTCGTCGCCGCTCCCGCCGCCGCACGTGGTCAGGATTCCGCCCAGGCACAGCACGACCGCCGTGGCGCCCATGGCGGCGCCCCGGCGGCCGTGTGTCAGACCATGACGTCGCATCGCGCCAGTGTGTCTGACGCACCGTCAATTAGTAACCCCGCCGGCCGGGCGCACGGAGTCAGTCGGCGATGAGCCCTTCGCGCAGCTGCGCGAGCGTCCGCGTCAGCAGCCGGGAGACGTGCATCTGGGAGATGCCGACCTCCTCGCCGATCTGGGACTGCGTCATGTTCGCGAAGAACCGCAGCATGATGATCTGGCGCTCGCGCGGCGGCAGTTTGGCCAGCAAGGGCTTCAGCGACTCGCGGTACTCGACGCCTTCCAGCGCCATGTCCTCGTACCCGAGCCGGTCCGCCAGCGACCCCTCGCCGCCGTCGTCCTCCGGGGAGGGCGAGTCGAGCGAACTGGCGGTGTAGGCGTTGCCCACGGCGAGGCCGTCGACGACGTCCTCCTCCGACACCCCGAGAACCGCGGCGAGTTCGGGCACGGTCGGCGACCGGTCGAGCTTCTGCGCCAGGTCGTCGCTCGCCTTGGTCAGCGCGAGCCGCAGCTCCTGGAGGCGGCGGGGGACCCGTACCGACCAACTCGTGTCGCGGAAGAAGCGCTTGATCTCACCGACCACCGTCGGCATCGCGAACGTCGGGAACTCCACGCCCCGTTCGCAGTCGAACCGGTCGATCGCCTTGATCAGGCCGATCGTGCCGACCTGGACGATGTCCTCCATCGGCTCGTTGCGGCTGCGGAAGCGGGCCGCCGCGTACCGGACCAGCGGCAGGTTCAGCTCGATGAGGGTGTCCCGCACGTACACACGGTCGGGACTGTCCTTGTCGAGGGCGGCAAGCCGCAGGAAGAGGGAGCGGGACAGAGTGCGGGTGTCGATGGCTTCCGGCTGCGACACCAGCGGCGGCGGCTGAGGAGCCGTCACCTGGTCGAGCACGGCGGGCACTTCCTTGGTGAGCACCTTCGAGCTGCCCTGTTCTGCGGACATGCCGGCCCCCTTTCAGTCCTGCGGTCGCTGACGGTAGCGTCGGGGCGCTCCCGTCGGAGGAAGCAGCCTCCACCTGAATACCGGCGGCGAAGCTGCGGCAAACGCGGTTCCAGCAGAATGTCACATGTCGGCAACACGCTGTAGCGCCAAGTCGACAAATCTGCGCAGGAAAGAGGGGGTGTGCGGCTTTTCGGCCATGTGTGAGTACTACCCGATCCGGTTACGCCTCGATCCGATTTGCGGATCTCAGGCGGGCGAAGCTTCTCGCCAGCAGTCGCGACACATGCATCTGTGAGACGCCCAGCTCGGCGCTGATCTGGGACTGCGTCAGATTGTTGTAGTACCGGAGCAGCAGGATCCGCTGTTCGCGCTCGGGCAGTTGTACGAGCAGGTGCCGTACGAGGTCGCGGTGCTCGACGCCGGCCAGTGCCGGGTCCTCGTACCCGAGCCGGTCGAGCAGCCCGGGCAGCCCGTCGCCCTCCTGGGCGGCCTCCAGCGAGGTCGCGTGGTACGAACGCCCCGCCTCGATGCAGGCCAGCACCTCGTCCTCGGAGATGCGCAGGCGCTCGGCGATCTCGGCGGTCGTGGGGGAGCGCCCGTGGGCGGTCGTGAGGTCCTCGGTGGCCCCGCTGACCTGCACCCACAGCTCGTGCAGCCGCCGGGGCACGTGCACCGTCCTGACGTTGTCGCGGAAGTACCGCTTGATCTCGCCCACGACGGTCGGCATCGCGAACGTCGGGAACTGGACGCCCCGGTCGGGGTCGAACCGGTCGATCGCGTTGATCAGCCCGATCGTGCCGACCTGTACGACGTCCTCCATGGGCTCGTTGCGGCTGCGGAAGCGGGCCGCGGCGTACCGCACCAGCGGCAGGTTCGCCTCGATGAGGGCGCCCCGTACGCGGTTGTGCTCGGGCGAGCCCGGGGCCAGCCCTTTCAGCTCCCCGAAGAGCACCTGTGTGAGGGCCCTGGTGTCCGCACCACGGCTCTTGGGAGTGCTCACCGGGGGATCGGGCGCGGTCTCCGGCGGGAGGGGCTGGAGCTGCTGGGGCGGAGCTTGAGGCGCTGTACTGGCCGGCACGGTCACGCCACCCCTTTTCTCGGTCAACCACGACAACTCATCCGTCAAAAGCGGTCATAGCATCACAAGACATGTGCACTGTGTGCAAGCACCGTATAACTCCGTGTTGACGGCAACTCGGGTCTTAAACATGCGAAAACCCCGCACCGGAGCGGTGCGGGGCCTGCCGGTGCGGGGGATCAGAACTCGTAGTCGGCGATCACCCACGTGGCGAATTCACGCCACTGTCCGGCGGCCGCCTGGTGGGCGGGGTGCTCGATGTACCGCTTCAGCGCATCGCGGTCTTGGACCGCCGAGTTGATGGCGAAGTCGTACGCGATGGGCCGGTCGGTGATGTTCCAGGCGCACTCCCAGAACTCCAGCTCGGGGACGACCCCGTCGAGCTCCTGGAAGGCCTTCACGCCGGCGACGACGCGCGGCTCGTCCCGCTCGACACCCTCGTTGAGCTTGAAGAGGACCAGATGGCGGATCAAGGGGCACTCCTACTGGATCAGCTGGGTCATGAACTCGCCGACCCCCTGGGCGGCGCTGGACACGCCTTCGAACCCTACCTGGACCAGGTCGGCCGCCCGGGCGGGGGAAGTGATGATCGTGTACAGCGCGAAGGAAACGAGCACGTACAGCGCGATCTTCTTCGTTTGCACCATCGGTGCGGCCTCCCCTGCCGGTCCCGTGAGTCGCGTGAGTCTAACCGCACAACGCGAAAGCCCCGACTCGGGGAGTCGGGGCTCTCGTTCTGAGCGGTAGCGGTGGGATTTGAACCCACGGATAGCTTGCACCATCACACGCTTTCGAGGCGTGCTCCTTAGGCCACTCGGACACGCTACCGAGAGAGAGCTTAGCCCACACCGGGGCGTGCTCCGAAATCGGTTGGTCAGCGGTCCCGGAAGAAGGCCGTCAGCCGGTCCGCGCACTCCCTCTCCAGCACGCCCTGGATCACCTCCGGCCGGTGGTTCAGCCTCCGGTCCCGTACGACGTCCCAGAGCGAACCGGCGGCGCCCGCCTTCTCGTCGAGCGCCCCGTACACCACCCGCTCCACCCGGGACTGCACGATCGCGCCCGCGCACATGGTGCACGGCTCCAGGGTGACGACCAGCGTGCAGCCGGTGAGCCGCCACGCGCCGAGCGCGTGCGCCGCCCTGCGGATGGCCAGCACCTCGGCGTGCGCCGTGGGGTCGCCCGTCGCCTCGCGCTCGTTGTGGCCCGTCGCGAGCAGCGAGCCGTCGGGAGCCAGCAGGACGGCGCCGACCGGCACGTCACCGGCCGCCGCCGCCCGCGCCGCCTCGTCCAGTGCCAGGCGCATGGGCGCCCGCCACCGGTCCCGCACCGGGTCGGGTTCGGGTCGTTGTTCCTCAGTCACTGCCGGGGTCACTACTGGACGGTCTCCAGTACGTCGGCCGCGCCCAGCGCGTCGGCGATCTCCGCCAGCGCGTCCGTGCCGAGCGCCAGCAGCTCCTTCTCGGAGAGGCCCAGGTCCGCGAGGACCCCCGGCTCCCCGAGCGGACCCGCCGGTACGGCGCCGCCGTCGTCCGCCCTGATCTCCTCCTCGTCCGTGTCCTCCATGGCCTCGTCCGGTTCCCCGTCCTCGGTGCCGTCGAGATCGACGAGCTCCTCCAGGACGTCCGGGTCCTCGGGGTCCCGGCCGAGCAGTTCGTCCGTGAGCAGGATCTCCCCGTACGAGGAACGGGCGGCCGCGGCCGCGTCGGAGACATAGATGCGCGGGTCCTCCTCGCCGTCCACCCGGACGAGGCCGAACCATGCGTCTTCCTGCTCGATGAAGACGATCACCGTGTCGTCGTCGACCGCTGCCTCGTGGGCCAGATCGGTCAGGTCGGACAGCGTTTCCACGTCGTCGAGCTCCGTGTCGCTCGCTTTCCACCCGTCTTCGGTGCGCGCGAGCAGTGCGGCGAAGTACACCGTGACTCTCCCACTGGTCTTGAGAAGTGCCGGTTGGAGTTCCTCCCGGCCGGAGGGTGTCGCTGGTCGGGGAGAAACCGAATCGCAGCTCCGAGCCCCGCCCACTCGGAATCGTGGCAGAAGAAAGCGTTCCGCGAGAGGTCTTCCGCTCTTGCGTCGTGTACCAGTCCTGCGAGAGGCCCCCTACCAGCGGAAGGTGCGCATCCGCATCTGCTGCCGCATCCGGGCCGCCCGGGCCCGGCGCGGCTGCACCCGTTCGCGCAGCGCCTTCGCCTCGTTGAGCTCGCGCAGGAACTGGGCGCGCCGCCGCCTGCGGTCCGCCTCGCCCGTGGTCTCCCGCTGTTCCGGATCGCCTTCCCGCCGCTGATCCTGGTCCCGGTCTCCGTCCGGCATCGGCCACACCACCCCAAGCCCGCGTCTGCCCTCACCCCACCTTCCCTCCGCCCGGCGTGTTGATGCCAGCACGAGGGGCCCCTACTGCCCGGTTACTGTTGACGTCATGCGGATCCACGTCGTCGACCACCCGCTGGTGGCGCACAAACTCACCACGCTGCGCGACAAGCGCACCGACTCCCCGACCTTCCGGCGCCTCGCCGACGAGCTGGTCACCCTGCTCGCGTACGAGGCCACCCGGGACGTGCGCACCGAACAGGTCGACATCGAGACCCCGGTGACGGCGACGACGGGCGTGAAGCTGTCCCACCCCCGCCCCCTGGTCGTACCGATCCTGCGGGCCGGACTCGGCATGCTGGACGGCATGGTGCGGCTGCTGCCGACGGCCGAGGTGGGCTTCCTCGGTATGATCCGCAACGAGGAGACGCTCCAGGCGGAGACATACGCGACCCGCATGCCGGAGGACCTCTCCGGCCGCCAGGTGTACGTCCTCGACCCGATGCTGGCCACCGGCGGCACGCTGGTCGCGGCGATCCGCGAGCTGATCAAGCGCGGCGCGGACGACGTCACGGCCGTCGTGCTGCTCGCCGCGCCCGAGGGCGTCGAGGTCATGGAGCGCGAGCTGGCCGGCACCCCGGTCACCGTCGTCACCGCCTCGGTGGACGAGCGGCTCAACGACCACGGCTACATCGTGCCGGGGCTCGGCGACGCGGGCGACCGGATGTACGGCACCGCCGGCTAGCGGACCGCCGTACGTCCCGGCACCCCGGTCATCAGCACTTCGCGGAGGGCGCGGGCGCGGGCCTGGCCAGGACGGCCAGCGCCTCGTCCGCGTCCTTCTTCTTCGTCAGGGTCTTGAAGCCGGAGCCCAGGATCAGGTCGACGTCGGCGCCCTTGCGGGCGTCGGCCTTCCGCGCGGCGCCCTTGAGCTGCGTACCCAGCACGGGCATGACGCCGGACACCGCCTTGGGCGCGCCGAGCAGTATCCCGGCGCCCTTGACCTTCTTGTCGTACTCCGGCGGCGCGTTGCCGACCTTGCCGATGGCGAAGCCGCGCTTCTTCAGCTCGTCGGCCGTCTCCTTTGCGAGACCGCTGCGCTTGGTCGCGTTGTAGACGTTGACCTTGATCGCGCGGGGCTTGGGCAGGGCGGCGGCGCGGGCCGGCGCGGACGTCGCCGCCGGTCTGTCGCAGCTCTTCACGCGCCCGGCGGCCGAGGTCTTCGTCGTGCCCCCGGTGAAGACGTCGATGAGCTGCAACGTCCCCCAGCCGGCCAGACCGAGGGCCACGAGGGAGGACACCACCACGAGGATGGTCCTGCGCCGGTTCCGGGGGCGGCGCATGCGCGGGAACTTGTCGCCCGTAATGCGGTACTTTCCGCCCATGCCGGGGGGAGTCAGCATGCTCATGGGCGCAGCGTAGTGCGCACGGGGAGCAATGCCTACTAAATGATCAATGACACCGGGCAGGCCAACCCGTAAGGCCCAATCGGGACAGCTGTTCGGGTCGTCGCGTACCGACGGGCCGGGGCGTCACATGCCGTCGAGTTCGAGGACGCGCGCGTGCAGCACCTGGCGCTGCTGGAGCGCGGCGCGGACCGCGCGATGCAGCCCGTCCTCCAGGTACAGGTCGCCCTGCCACTTCACGACGTGGGCGAAGAGATCGCCGTAGAACGTCGAGTCCTCGGCCAGCAGTGTCTCGAGATCCAGCTGGCCCTTGGTCGTCACCAGCTGATCGAGGCGGACCGGGCGCGGCGCGACATCCGCCCACTGCCGGGTGCTTTCCCGGCCGTGGTCGGGATACGGCCGGCCGTTTCCGATGCGCTTGAAGATCACACGGAAAGCCTACCGGGCAAGCGGCTCCGGGCGCAGCCATGAGGACGGGGTGCAAACGTCGTATTCAGTGCGGAAACGGGACCGAATCACGAGCGGAACGGTGCCCTCCGGTGATGTGGCCGGGTGTGGTGACCGCGTGGGGGCCCGCGTTCCACCGCTCGGGCGGGCCGGGCGGGGCATTCCCCCGTTCGGAGTACCCCGCGTCCCGGGGGTCACTTCGCCGGGGGCTTCTTCGCCGCCTTCTTGGCCGCCGCCTTGGCCTCCTGCTTGAACGCGCGGACCTTCGTCAGGGACTCCGGGCCGGTGATGTCCGCCGCCGACCGGAACGACCCCTCGTCGCCGTACGCGCCCGCCGCCTCCCGCCAGCCCTGCGGCCGTACGCCGAGCTGCTTGCCCAGCAGGGCCAGGAAGATCTGCGACTTCTGCTTGCCGAAACCCGGAAGCGCGTTCAGCCGGGCCAGCAGTTCCCGGCCGGTGGCGACATCGCGCCAGATCGCCGTCGGGTCGCCGTCGTACTCGTCCACCAGGTACTGACAGAGCTGCTGCACGCGCTTGGCCATCGACCCCGGATAGCGGTGCACGGCCGGCTTGGCCGACAGCAGCTCGACGAACGCCTCCGGGTCGTACGCGGCGATCTCGTGGGCGTCGAGGTCGTCGCCGCCCAGCCGCTGGGCGATGGTGTACGGGCCCGCGAACGCCCACTCCATGGGGATCTGCTGGTCGAGCAGCATGCCGATCAGGTCGGCGAGTGGGCTGCGGCCGAGCAGTTCGTCGGCCTCCGGTTGCTGGGCGAGGCGGATCTCAGGGCTCATGCCCCGATGATCACCCGGACGGGGCCGCGGCGCACACGCCCGCCGGGCGGACCGGCGCGAGGCGTCCGATCATCGGAGGGCGACCCTCCGGAAGGACCGGCCCATGTCCGACACACCGCCTCGGCCTCCGGGTGATCCCGGGTGGGGCCCTAGCCCGCCGGACGGCGGCCTCCCTCCGCCCGGCTGGGCCGGCTACGCGCCGCCGCCCCGCAGGCGCCGCGTCTGGCCGTGGGTCCTCCTCGGCCTCGTCGTCCTCTTCGCGGGCGGCTGCATCGCCGTCATCGCCACGGTCGCCACGGTGATCGACGACGAGTCGACCCGGACCGCGAAGGTGAGGTACGCCGTGACGGGCGACGCCAGGGGCGTCACCATCAGGTACACCGTCTGGAAGGACGGGAACGCCTCGTCGGTGACCCTCTCCGGCGTGCGCCTGCCGTGGCGCGAGGAGGTGGAGACCACCGGACTCCTGAAGGGCGGCTCGCTGGCCGTCACCACCGGGCCCTCGGGGGGCACGGCCGTCTGCTCCGTGACGGTGGACGGCGTGACGCCGCAGACCGCCAGGGCCACCGGCAGGTTCGCGACGGCGACCTGTGACGACTTCTGAGCCGGTGCGAGCCGGCCCCCGGCGCCTCCCGTGCCTGTGCGGCGGACGCTTCCCCGCGCCGCGTCCGGCATGACTGTCAGACCCCCGTGGAACGCTTTACCCAGTCGGCCGCACCGGGGTGGGGATCATGGTCTCGTACGACGATTGCGACACGTGCGGAATCCCGCACGCCAGATGGCGCGAGGCGCTGCGCATGACGCTGTGCGCCCGCTGCGAACGGACCGGCGGCGACCGCGCCGCACGGGAGCCGGTGCTGCTGGGCGAGGTGCTGGCGGCGACCGCCGCGCTCCTGAGTCCCACCGCACAGGACGCGGCCCTGTCGGCCGGGCTGCCGGGCTTGGCCGGGTTGTCGGGTACGCGTGTCCCGCCACCCGTGCCCGAGGACGGCGCGGCGCCCGTTCCTCCCAGCCGGGCCGCATGATTCTCTCGTATCCGGGATATCCTCTCTGGTATGAGAACTCCAGTGGAGGAGCGTCTGGCGGAGAGGCTCGCCGCCCTCCGGATCGAACACGGCTGGTCGCTGGACGAACTGGCCGGCCGCGCGGGCGTCAGCCGCTCCACGCTCTCGCGGCTGGAACGGGCCGAGATCAGCCCGACGGCGTCCGTGCTCGGCAGCCTGTGCGCGGTCTACGGGCGCACGATGTCGCGCCTCCTGGCCGAAGTGGAGTCCGAGCCGCCGCAGCTCGTCCATGCCGACCGCCAGCTCGTATGGCGGGACGAGGAGTCCGGCTTCACCCGCTGCTCGGTCTCCCCGCCGCACCCCGGCCTGCGGGCCGAGATCGTGGAGGGCGTCCTGCGGCCGGGCGCGGACATCGCGTACGACGGACCGCCCGTGCCGGGCATCGAGCAGCACATCTGGGTGCTGGACGGCGGCCTGGAGATCACCGCGGGCGACCAGGTCCACGAGCTGCGCACCGGGGACTGCCTGCGCTTCCGGCTCTGGGGCCCGTCGCGCTTCCGCTGCCCCGGCCCCGCCGGCGCGCGCTACATGGTGGCGGTGGTCCAGCCGTGACCCACCACGCTCCCGCGCATCCCGCACGCCCCGCGGCCGTTCACGTGATCACCCGCCTGTCCGCCGACGAGTTCCGCGCCGAAGTGCGGAACCTGGCCGGCGTGCTGGCCGACGCGGTCGACGACAACGCGTCCGTCGGCTTCCTGGCCCCCTTCGGGCCGGACGAGGCCGCCGCCTGGTGGGCCGCCCAGCAGCCGGCGGTGGCCGACGGCAGCCTGCGCGTGTGGGCGGCCCGCGGACCGAGCGGCACAACGGGCACCTTCGCCCTGTCCTTCAGCCCCAGGCCCAACGGCCGGCACCGCGCCGAACTGGTCAAGCTCATGGTCCACCGCGGCGCCCGGGGCCAGGGCCTGGGCCGCGCGCTCCTCGACACCGCGGAGCGCGAGGCCGCCCGCGCGGGTGCCACGCTCCTGCTCCTCGACACGGAGGGCTCCAGTCCCGCCGAGCGCCTCTACCGCTCCGCCGGCTGGACCCACTACGGCACCGTCCCCGACTACGCGGCCGACCCGGCCGGCACGCTCAAGGCGTGCAGCTTCTTCTACAAGCGCCTGGCGGGAGGATCCGCGCCCGGGGGCCCGCCGCCCAAGTGATCACCCGCGGGCCTTGCCCGGCCGGTGAGCGGGGCGCACGCTGAACGTATGGCTGCGCAGGAGGGCCCGACGCTCATCACCTCCGTACAGCGAGCCTTCCGCCTGCTGGAAGCGGTCGGCGCGCACAGCGGCGGCGCGCCCGCGAAGCAACTGGCGCGCGAGACGGGCCTGCCGCTCGCCACCGCCTACCACCTGCTGCGGACACTGGCCCACGACGGCTACGTACGGAAGCTCGACGACGGCGGGTTCGTCATCGGGGACCAACTGGGCGCGCTGCACGCCGGAAGCCGCGGACAGGCGCTGCTCAGCCGTATCCGCCCCACGCTCGCCGCCCTGCGCGACGAACTGTCGGCCGCCGCCTATCTGACCTTCTACGAGGACGGCGAGATCCGGGTCGCCGAGATCGTCGACGGACCGCGGGCGCCGCGGGTCGACCTCTGGGTGGGCTTCGAGGACGCCGGACACGCCACCGCGCTCGGCAAGTGCGTCCTGCGGGAGCTGGACGAGGAGGCCCGCGCCGACTACCTCTCCCGGCACTCACTGGCCGACCTCACACCCCGGACCATCACCCACCGGGCCGAACTGCTGCGGCGACTCGAAGCCCCGGTCACCGCCCCGGCCGTCACGGACCTGGAGGAGTACTCCCTCGGCACGGTCTGCGTCGCGGTGCCCGTCTACAGCGGCGACCGCCTCGGCTCGCTCGGCATCTCCATGCCGGCGGACCGGCTCTCCCGCGTCGACGAGGTACGCGCACGTCTGCTGCCCACCGCCGGCCGCGTGACCAGGGGCCTCTCGCTCACTATCTGAAATCCCCGTCCTTGTGGGCACCCGCCCCGAGCCTGTTTGCTGGACGAAAGGGACATTCGGCACCAAGTGTCGCCACCGGGGAGAGGATCGCGGACCACCGTATGAGCAAGGCCCCAGACCACCCAGACCATGCAGGCGGCCGGTGGCCGACGAGGCCGTCCCCGGGGATCCGGGCAGGAGCCGCCGCGCGGTACGCCACCTGGGTTCCCCCGATCGTCGTCTCCGCCGTCGTACTCCTCGCCCTGACGACCGGATCCGCGCCCACCTGGCTGCCCCTGCTCGCCGCCGGACCGGCGCTGGCCGCCACCACCGGCCGGCCGCGCGGAGTCCTGTACGTCGGTCTCCTCGCCGCCGTACTGGCAGCCGTGCTCGGTGGCCGCGCCGGAGTACCGGGCCGCGAGCTGGCCGTCCACATCGCGGCGCTGCTCGCCGTGACGCTGGCGGGCGCCCTGGCCGGCGGGCTGCGCGTACGCCGCGAACGGGTCCTCGCGGACGTCCGCTCGGTCGCCGAGGCCGCCCAGCACGCCCTGCTCAAGCCCGTGCCCGCGCGGGTCGGCCCGTTCCAGGTGGCCGTCCGCTACAGCGCCGCTGCGGCGGAGGCCCGCATCGGCGGCGACCTGTACGCCCTGGTGCCGACTCCGTACGGGGTCAGGCTCATCGTCGGTGACGTACGCGGAAAGGGGCTGCCCGCGGTGGGCACGGCCGCCCTGGTGGTCGGCGTCTTCCGGGAAGCCGCCTACGACGAACCCGACCTGCTCGACGTCGTCGCCAGGATCGAGCGGAGCCTGGCGCGCAACCTGGGCGCGGACGACTTCGTCACGGCCGTCGTCGTCGGCTGCCCCGGCGCCGGACGCATGGAGGTCGTCAACTGCGGGCACGCCCCGCCGCTGGTGGTCCGCGGGTCCCGCGTACGGGCCGTCGAGCCGACCCGCCCCGCCCCGCCGCTCGGCCTGCGGGCCCTCACCGGCGAGACCCCGAGCCTCCAGGTGCTGCCCTTCGCCGACGGCGACCAACTGCTGCTCTACACCGACGGGGTCACCGAGGCCCGCGACCACGACCGGGCCTTCTACCCCCTCCTCGACCGGGCGGCGCGGCACCTCTCGGACGAGCCGTCCCGCACCCTCACCGCACTCCACGCCGACCTGCTGGCGCACGTCGGCGGCCGGCTCCACGACGACGCGGCGCTGCTCCTGCTCCGGCAGCCGGCCACCGCACCGGCGGACGGCCCGCGCCCGCAGGCCCCGGCCGGCGAACCGGCGCACCTCCCGGCCGAAGTCCGCTGAGCGCCGCCCCCCGTCACCGCACGACCAGTCGCAGAACCTCCAGCGGACTCCAGTGCCCGGCGGCCCCGGGGCAGGCCGCCACGTAGGCCGCGACGGTGGCCTCGTCCCACGCGCCCGTCTCCAGCAGCCCGGTGGCCAGGTGCCGCACGTACGCGGCGGACGGCCTGGTCCACTCGACCTCGTCGGCTCCCCACGGGGCGGTGAAGGTGAGCACGGGCGTGCCGTCGACCGTGCCGGGGCACACGAGCGTCTCGTAGCGCCCGCCCCCGAGCGCCGACCTGCCCTCGCGCAGCACGTCGCTCAGGTCGAGATCGACGCCCGGCTCCCGGTACATCTCCTGGGCGGCGATGTCCGAGAACTGCCCGGCCGTGACGAGATGCACCCGCGCGAGAACCCGTCCGCGCCCCGCGGGATCGAAGAAGGCCCGGCCCCCGCCCCACACCGGCGACTCGGTGGCGAAGTACAGCGCGCCCGCCGGCTCGACCGCGACGGACGCCGCCGGCGCACGCCGGTCCCTGCACCCCGGGTACGTCCTGGACCCGCCCGGCGGCCGGCCGCCCGCGAGGTAGAACGTCAGCCGGTCCAGGTGCGTGTTGGACCCGTACGACATGTACCAGACCCGCGACGGCACGCCGCCCGCGTACCGCTCCCCGTCGACGACCCGCGCGCGAACCATGGCCCTCCCCCCTCTTCGAGACCCGGCCGGGGCGGCTGAAGCCTTCCAGCCGCGGAGGATACGAAATCCGCAGCTCTGCGAGTGTCGCCCGGACGCCGCGCCGCCACGGGCGAGCGGTCGGGGTCGCTCGAAAAAATGTGCGGGAGCCGGGGACAACCCTGCCCCCGGCTCACGAGTCACACAGGCGTCCGACTTCTCGCCTGATCCGCCTTGGTCCGGAAGGGGCCCTTTTCTCTGTGATGACTCGTACCCGGCTGTCCGCGCTGGCCGCGACGGCCGCGCTCGCCACCGCCGGCGGCCTGATCACCGCCGCCCCCGCCTCCGCGGCGGTCACCTGCGCCTCTCCCGTCTGGAAGGCGCAGTACTTCGGCAACTCCACCTTCAGCGGCACGCCGAAGCTCACCGCCTGCGACACCGCCATCAGCGAGGACTACGGGTCCGGCGACCCGGCCGGCGTCACCCTGCCCAAGGACAACTTCTCCGTCCGCTGGTCCCTCACCCGGGACTTCGGCTCCGGCGGCCCGTTCCGGCTCTCCGCCGCCACGCAGGACGGCATGCGCGTCTACGTCGACGGCGAGCGGAAGGTCGACCTGTGGAAGAACGTCTCCACCACCGCCCGTAAGACCGTCGACCTGAGCCTGTCGGCCGGTAAGCACACGATCCGCGTGGACTACGTCGCCTGGACGGGCGTCGCCAACGCCGCCTTCACGTACACCCCGCGCACCGAGTCCGCCGTCGACACGGTCAAGCCGCTCGCCCCGGCCGGCCTCACCGCCGCGTACGACTCGACGACGGCCCAGGCCACCCTGCGCTGGACCGCCAACAAGGAGATGGACCTCGCCGGGTACCGCGTGTACCGCCGGCTGGGCGCCACGAGCTGGGCCAAGGTCAGCGGCACGTCGCTGCTGACCACCCGGTCCTTCGTCGACGCCCCGCCCGCCACCGGCCAGACCTTCCTGTACGAGGTCCGCGCCGTCGACAAGGCCGGCCGCGAGTCCACCGGCAGCGCGGACGTGACGGCGACGACCGTCGACCGCACCGGGCCGGCCGCCCCCACCGGACTCACGGTCGCCACCGGCGACGGGTGGTCGGACACCCTGAACTGGCAGGCGGTCGCCGACTCGGCGAAGTACGAGGTGTACGCCTCGTCCGCGGCCACCGGACCGTTCGAGCTGCGCGGTACGACGACCACGACGTCGTACCGGACCAGCACCGCCGTGAACACGAACACGTACTACCGGGTCCGGGCCCTCGACGCGGCCGGCAACCCGGGGGCGTACGCGACGGTCACCAGCGACGGTGTCGACCGGATGCCACCGAAGTCCCCGACCGGCGTCACCGCCGGCGCCCGTCCCGGCTACACCAACGTGCACTGGAGCCAACCCGACGGTTTCCAGGAGGACTGGGACAACGGCGGGCACTACCGCGTGTACCGCTCGCCCGGCAAGACGTTCGACCCGACCGCGCGCACCCGGGTGACCTGCGTCGAGGAGGAGAGCGACGAGGCGAGCAACGGCGGCAACTGCTACGACGTGGACATGCCCGCGAACACGTACGTGACGTACGCCGTCACTGCGGTGGACCCGGACGGCAACGAGTCGGCGTACTCCGCGCCGGTCGTCGTCCGCACCGGCGACACCGTGGCGCCCGGCCCGGTCACCGGCGTGAAGGTCACCCCGCGCAACGACGGCATGCTGGTGAGCTGGGCCGCCTCGCCCGAGGACGACATCGACGAGTACGTGGTGTGGAGGGGGGCCCGGCAGGCCGACGGCACGGTCAAGTGGCTCGGCCCCGACACCTGCTCGGAGGGCACGAGCAACTGGCTCGCGATTCTCTGCGGCAACCTGCCGGACGGCGGGACGCACGTGTACGCGGTGATGGCCAAGGACCACTGGGGCAACACGCTGCACCCGAGCGACCCGGAGGTCACCGTGGTCGAGGCCACCGAGCTCGACGTCCGGCCGTCCGTGACCGTCACCCGGGACTGGAGTCTCGGCGGTCTGGGCCACAACCGGACGGCCACCCGTCCGTCCGTCGACTGGCAGTGCACCGACACGGCCCGCTGCGCCACGGTCACCGGCTACCGCGTGAGCCGGTGGAATCCTGCGACCAAGGCGTACGAGACCCAGCACGAGGGACTGCTCCCCGCGGACGCCCGGACGTGGGAGGACGCCGCGGCGACGAAGGGGAACACGTACTTCTACACGCTGGAGGCCGTGACGGCCGACGGCGCCGTGGTGGGGACGTACCCCTGGTACACCGTCTTCCAGGACCGCGTCTGATGGACCTGGGGGGCCTGTCGTCCGGATCCTGCCGGGCTCGTCCGGACGACAGGCCCTGACCGGACCGGTCAGCGACGGCCGTACGGGCCGCCGGAAAGCCTCAGCGACTCCCACTGAGGCGGAAACCGGAACGGAGAATCACGAAGGGCCCCACCGCTCAGCGGTGGGGCCCTTCGTCTGCCCTGGCGGGCGAGTGCGGAGGATACGAGATTCGAACTCGTGAGGGGTTGCCCCCAACACGCTTTCCAAGCGTGCGCCCTAGGCCACTAGGCGAATCCTCCGCCGCAAACAATACAAGACGTTGAGGAGTGCTCGCGAACGCGTTGCGGGCGGTCGCCGCCGGGTCGGGGTCCGGGTCGTTTTCACGGGGGGCCATCCGCTAGGGTGGGGGCCAGCCCCTCACGTGGCGCTATCTCACCGAACTCCCCCAGGGCCGGAAGGCAGCAAGGGTAAGTGAGCTCTGGCGGGTGCGTGGGGGGCGCTTGCGTTGGGCGGGACCGGTTGTCAGCGGGTCCCGATAACCTCGTATACGTGTCGTCCCTTGCGCTCTACCGCCGCTACCGTCCCGAGTCGTTCGCCGAGGTCATCGGGCAGGAGCATGTCACTGCCCCGTTGCAGCAGGCCCTGCGTAACAACCGGGTCAACCACGCGTACCTGTTCAGCGGGCCGCGGGGCTGTGGAAAGACGACCAGCGCCCGCATCCTCGCCCGCTGTCTGAACTGCGAGCAGGGGCCCACGCCCACCCCGTGCGGTGAGTGCCAGTCGTGCGTCGACCTCGCCCGCAACGGCCGGGGATCGATCGACGTCATCGAGATCGACGCCGCGTCGCACGGTGGCGTGGACGACGCCCGTGACCTGCGGGAAAAGGCGTTCTTCGGGCCGGCGAGCAGTCGCTACAAGATCTACATCATCGACGAGGCCCACATGGTCACCCCGGCGGGTTTCAACGCCCTGCTGAAGGTGGTCGAAGAGCCCCCGGAGCACCTCAAGTTCATCTTCGCGACGACGGAGCCCGAGAAGGTCATCGGCACGATCCGCTCGCGTACGCACCACTACCCGTTCCGCCTGGTGCCGCCCGGGACGCTGCGCGACTACCTCGGCGAGGTGTGCGGCAAGGAGGGCATCCCGGTCGAGGACGGCGTACTGCCCCTGGTGGTCCGGTCCGGGGCGGGCTCCGTGCGCGACTCCATGTCCGTCATGGACCAGCTGCTCGCCGGCGCGGCCGACGACGGTGTGACATATGCCATGGCGACCGCCCTCCTCGGGTACACCGAGAGCTCGCTGCTCGACTCGGTCGTGGACGCCTTCGCGGCGGGTGACGGAGCTGCCGCGTTCGAGGTCGTGGACCAGGTCATCGAGGGCGGCAACGATCCCCGCCGCTTCGTGGCCGACCTGCTGGAGCGGCTGCGGGACCTGGTGATCCTCGCCGCCGTGCCCGACGCCCGCGAGAAGGGCCTGATCGACGCGCCCGCCGACGTCGTGGAGCGGATGCAGGCACAGGCGTCGGTGTTCGGCGCGGCGGAGCTGAGCCGCGCCGCCGACCTGGTGAACACCGGCCTCACCGAGATGCGCGGCGCCACCTCGCCGAGGCTCCAGCTGGAGCTGATCTGCGCCCGGGTGCTGCTGCCCGCCGCCTTCGACGACGAGCGCTCGTTCCAGGCGCGGCTCGACCGGCTGGAGCGCGGCGGCGCCGGCGGCGCGTTCATGGCCGCTGCCGCCGCTCCCGGCCCGGCGATGGGCTACGTACCGGGCGCCCAGGCACACCAGGCCCCCGCGGCGGCCGGCGGCGTGCCCGGACCCGCTCCTGTGGCGCCCGCTCCCGCGACGCCGGCCCCTGCGGCCGCCCCGGCGGCCGAGCCGCCCGCTCCCGCTCCCGCTTCCGACGGCGGCCAGCGCCCCGGCGCGTGGCCCGGTGCGGCGGGACCGGGGGCCGGTGCGGCGGACACCGCGGGGCGCCGGCCCGGTGGGTGGCCCACCGCATCCGCCCCGGGCCAGGGCCGCCCCGAGCCGCAGCCCGCGCCCAGCCAGGCCCCGGCACCCGCCCCGGCCGCCCAACCGGCTCCGGCTGCCGCGCAGCCGTCCGCGCAGGGCGCCGTACAGGTGCAGAACATGTGGCCGGGCATCCTGGAGGCCGTCAAGAACCGGCGGCGCTTCACCTGGATCCTGCTGAGCCAGAACGCCCAGGTCAGCGGCTTCGACGGGACGACACTCCAGATCGCCTTCATCAACGCCGGCGCCCGCGACAACTTCGCGAGCAGCGGCAGCGAGGACGTCCTGAAGCAGGCCCTGGCCGAGTCCTTCAACGTGCAGTGGAAGATCGAGTCGATCGTCGACCCGTCCGGCGGTGGCGGGGGCGCCCAGCCCCCCGGCGGCGGAGGCGGCTTCGGCGGCCGGCCCCCGGCCCCGGCTCCCGCCCCGCGCCCCGCCCCGGTCCAGCAGGCCGCGCCCCCGGCCCCGCAGCGCCCGGCGCCCGAACCGCCCTCCGCGAGCGGCGGCGCGTATCCGGCGAACCCGGCCCCCGCGCCCGCGCCGCCCCCGCCCCCGCCGATGGCGATCGAGGACGACGTACCGCAGGAGGACGACGCGGACCTCGTCGACTCGGCGCTCTCCGGGCACGACCTCATCGTGCGGGAGCTGGGCGCGACGGTCGTCGAGGAGTTCACGAACGAGTAGCCCGGCGGGGGGAGCGCGGCGCGCGGGCTAGGCTGCACACCGTGAAGGTCCTCGTCATCGGCGGCGGCGCCCGCGAACACGCCCTGTGCCGCTCTCTGTCCCTCGATCCCGACGTCACCGCGCTGTACTGCGCCCCCGGCAACGCCGGCATCTCCGAGGTGGCCGAGCTGCACCCGGTCGACGCCCTCGACGGCGCGGCCGTGGCCCGGCTCGCCGGCGAGCTCGGCGCCGGTCTGGTCGTCGTCGGCCCGGAGGCGCCGCTCGTCGCGGGCGTCGCCGACGCCGTGCGCGCCGCCGGCATCCCGTGCTTCGGCCCGTCCAAGGAGGCCGCGCAGCTGGAGGGCTCGAAGGCCTTCGCCAAGGACGTGATGGCCGCGGCGAACGTCCCCACCGCCCGCAGCTACGTGTGCACCACCCCCGAAGAGATCGACACGGCCCTGGACGCCTTCGGAGCGCCGTACGTCGTCAAGGACGACGGCCTCGCGGCCGGCAAGGGCGTCGTCGTGACCGACGACCTCCAGGCGGCCCGCCGGCACGCGCTGGCCTGCGACCGCGTGGTCATCGAGGAGTTCCTCGACGGTCCCGAGGTCTCCCTCTTCGCGATCACCGACGGCGTGACCGTCCTCCCGCTCCAGCCCGCGCAGGACTTCAAGCGCGCGCTCGACGGCGACGAGGGCCCGAACACCGGCGGCATGGGCGCGTACTCCCCGCTCCCGTGGGCCGACCCCAAGCTGGTCGACGAGGTCATGGCGACCGTCCTCCAGCCGACGGTCGACGAGCTGCGCCGCCGCGGCACGCCGTTCTCCGGTCTGCTGTACGCCGGTCTGGCGATCACCTCGCGCGGTGTACGGGTCATCGAGTTCAACGCCCGCTTCGGCGACCCCGAGACCCAGGTGGTCCTGGCCCGCCTGAAGACCCCGCTGGCGAGCGTGCTCCTGCACTCCGCCAATGGCACGCTCGACGTCGAGCCGCCGCTGACCTGGCGCGACGACGCGGCCGTGACGGTCGTCATCGCCTCGCACAACTACCCGGAAACCCCCCGCACGGGCGACCCGATCCAGGGCCTCGACGAGGTCGCGGCCCAGGACGCGCCCCACGCGTACGTCCTGCACGCCGGAACCCGGCGCGAGGGTGACGCGGTCATGAGCGCGGGCGGCCGCGTGCTCTCCGTCACGGCGACCGGCAAGGACCTCACCCTGGCCCGGGAGCGGGCGTACGCGGCGGTGTCCCGCATCCGCCTCGACGGCTCGCAGCACCGTACGGACATCGCCGAAAAGGCCGCGTCCGACGCCTGATCCCGCGCCCCACGACGTCAGCAGCTTTCCCCAAAGCCATTCCATCGAGTGACCGCTCGGCCATCCGGCTGACGGCCGTGCCACCCCCAACTAGGGTGCGGCGCAGGCATTCCGGCACTTGGCCCACCGACATTGCGATGTCAGTGGCGGGTGCCACAGTGGGGGAATGAGCAAAGCCGTCGCAGGGCGAAGGGGGTGACGTCCGGCCGTGTCCGGTACCGGTATGGGTGTGGAGAGAGGCGCGCAGTCCGCGCGTTCCAGGGCTCTCGCCGTGCTGCGCGTCCGCAGCACGGCGCTGGCCGTCGCCCTGCTGCCCGCGGCCGTCGCCGTCGTCCTGTTCGCGGGCGGCGCCACGGGCCACGCGGTCGGCGGGGGCTGGGACGCCGCCCGCTGGGTGACGACCGCCGTCGCGGTCGTGGCCCTGCTGGTGGCAGCCGCGGTCGGCACGGTGATCGCACGGGCCAGACCCGCGACGACCCCGACGGTCGAGATCGCCGAGCGCTCGGCGCCCGACCTCTACCGGCTCGTGCGCGACCTGGCGGACCGCCTGGAGGTGCCGGCCCCGTCCGCGATAGCGCTGACCCCGGACTGCGACAGCTGGCTGGAGGACCGTACGCATCCGGCGTCCATACCGGGCGCCGCCCCCGGCCGCCGCCGTGCCGCCGCGGCGCCCGTGCTGGTCATCGGGTCCCCGTTCCTCTGGTGGATGCGGGTGGCCGAGCTGCGGGCGGTACTGGCCCCGGTCGTCGCCGGTACGGGACCGTCCGCGCATCCCGACATAGCCGCCGCCCGCCGTTTCGTACGGGGCCTGGACGCCGCGGTCGCCGAGGCGGCCGCACCGCACCGCACCCCGCTGCTCCGCTGGCCCCTGCGCTTCGTCGGCTGGGTCTCGAAACTCCTCCTGCGCGGCTGCCGCGGGCACGCCGCCGAGATGGAACGAGGCGTCGCCACGGCCGCGTCGGAGCGCGCCCAGACCGTCGACTACGGCCTGCGCATCGTCGCCCAGGAGCAGGTGGGCCTGGCCTACGCGGGCTGGGACCGCCTCCTGACCCGCGTCGCGCTTCCCGCCTGGCGCATGGGCCGCTGGCCCTCCAGCCTCGACGCCGGCGTGGTCTCCGCGCTCACCGAACTCTCCCGCCGCGACCGCCTGGCCGAAGGCTTCGCCTCCCGCCTCGGCGAACGCCCGGCGTGCGACCTCCTCGAAGAGCCCGGCTCCGTCGACGAGGCGGCCTCGCTCCTCGCCGCCCGTCTCTTCCACGGAGGCCCCGCCGAGCCGGGCCCCGACTGGTCGCCGGTCGACTGGCAGCAGTACCCGGAAGAGGTCGTCGACCGCAAGTGGCGGGCGGACGCCGCACGCCTGCACCGGGTCCTGGACACCATCGGCGTACGCCGCGCCACGGCCCCCACGCTCTCCCGCGTGATGGACCACCTGTCGTCCGACGGCGCCACCCCCGAGGCGGAGACCCTCGCCGCCGCCATCGGAGCGGCGGTGGCCCGCGAGGAGGCGGCCGCACCGCCCCCGGCACCGCTCGCCCCGAACGAGGGCGACCCCTGGAGCACGGACCCGCTCCCGCTCTTCCCCCTCGTACCGCCGAGGACGGGCCGTGACCTGCTGGCCGACCACGTCACCGCGATGGTCTGCTGCGCCGCGGTCGACACGGCGGGAGCGGCCCCGGGCCTCGACTGGCTCGACGGCCCCGCGCTCCTCGTGGACGGCGAGCGCCGCCAGGACCTGGCCCCCCGCGTCCTGACCCTGGTGGAAGACGGCGACGCCGCACCCCTCCGCTCCTGGCTGGCCTCGGTAGGAGTACGCCCGGAAAAAACAGTCCGCCTGGTCTGACCCCCACACGCCGCCGTGAGGAGACGCCCCGGCCCGGCACCGACCCCGAAGCCTTTGGCCCGGGTCGGCCCTATCCGCCGCGCACCGCAACCCGTTGCCAGGGGGGAAGGGGCGCCCGGGCGCGGCACCGATCCCGAAGACCGCGGGCAGGGCCGGCCCGATCCGCCGCGTGCGGCAACACGTTGGCGTGAGGGGACGTGCCGGGGCGCTCCCCGCAGGGCGTTGAACGCAACCACGCCACAGGGCCCGCAGCGGTGCCCGAACGTTCGACGCCCGAGGAGACGCCCGGGCGCGGCACCGATCCTGAAGCCCGCGAGCAGGGCCGGCCCACCCGCCGCGTGCGGCAACACGTTGGCAGGAGGGGACGTGCCGGGGCGCTCCCCGCAGGGCGTTGAACGCAACCGCGCCGAAGGGTCCGCAGCGGTGCCCGAAGGTTCGACGCCCGAGGAGACGCCCGGGTGCGGCACCGACCCCGAAGCCCCGGGCAGGGCCAGCCCCACCCGCCGCGCACCGCAATACGTTGCCAGGAGGGCACCGACCCCGAAGCTCCCGCCTCAGGCCGGCCACCGCCCCGCACCCCCCAGCGGTCGCAACGCCCCCGCCAGCCCCACACGCACCCCCCACCGCGCTTTATCACGCCATCCGCTTACCGGAGCCCCCCGTTCCGTTAACGTCAATTCGCGACGAACGGTGACGGAGTGCGTGCGTTATGTGATGTGCTGGGGTCCAGTAGCTGACAAGTGGCGCATCACAGTTGTCTCGGGGGCTAGAGGGAGGGAAGCGGCATGGGGGACGAGTTCATCCGGCGCTGGGAATCGGGCGCGCTCGCGCATGCCGTGTCCGATCCCTTCGGTCAGGGCCCACTGCCCTGGCTCCGCGGCAGCGAGCACTACTTCGGCGACAGCGGCCAGGTGATCCCCTGGTACGCGGAGCCCACCGAGGGCGCGGACCACCGCGACCCCGTAACCGGCGCCCGCCTCCCGCAGCGCCGCTCCGCGCTCACCGGCGGCCCCCGCACCGCCGACGACGTACGCCAGCAGATCAAGGGCTTCGCGTCCCCCGGCGCCGCCGCCCCCGGCGAGGCGATCGACTTCCACATCACCGTCGACCCGCCCCAGCAGTTCTCCGTGGACATCTACCGGATCGGCCACTACGGCGGCGACGGCGCGGCGAAGATCACCACCAGCCCCCGTCTCTCCGGCATCGTCCAGCCGACGCCGCTCGCCGCCGACCGCACGGTCTCCTGCCACCACTGGTGGCTGTCCTGGCGCCTTCAGATCCCGGACTTCTGGAACATCGGGGCGTACGTGGCGGTGCTGACCACCGCCGACGGCTACCGCTCGCACATCCCGTTCACGGTGCGCGACAGCCACCCCGCGGACCTGCTCCTGCTCCTGCCGGACATCACCTGGCAGGCGTACAACCTCTATCCGGAGGACGGCCGGACCGGCGCGAGCCTGTACCACGCGTGGGACAGGATGGGCCGGCTGCTGGGGGAGGAGGACGCGGCCACCACGGTCTCCTTCGACCGTCCGTACGCGGGCGCCGGCCTCCCCCTGCACGTGGGCCACGCGTACGACTTCATCCGCTGGGCCGAGCGCTACGGCTACGACCTCGCGTACGCGGACGCCCGCGACCTGCACGCGGGCCGCATCGACCCCACCCGCTACCGGGGCCTGGTGTTCCCGGGCCACGACGAGTACTGGACGGCGCCCATGCGCCGCGCGACCGAGCTGGCGCGCGAGGCGGGCACGTCGCTCGTGTTCCTGTCCGCCAACACGATGTACTGGCAGGTCGAGCTGTCGCCCTCGGCCTCCGGCACACCGGACCGCCTCCTGACGTGCCGAAAACGCCGCGGCCCGGGCAAGCCGGCCCTCTGGCGCGAGGTGGACCGCCCGGAGCAGCAGCTCCTGGGCATCCAGTACGCGGGAAGGGTCCCCGAACCGAGCCCCCTGGTCGTGCGGAACGCGGACCACTGGCTCTGGGACTCGACCGGCGCGCACGAGAACGACGAGATCGAGGGCCTGGTGGCGGGCGAGGCGGACCGCTACTTCCCCCGTACGGCGCTGCCGGAGCACCGGGGCCGCATCCTGCTGGCCCACTCCCCGTACCGGGACGGCGAAGGCGCGCTACGCCACCAGGAGACGTCCCTCTACCGGGCTCCCAGCGGCGCGCTGGTCTTCGCGTCCGGCACCTTCGCGTGGTCCCCGGCCCTGGACCGCCCCGGCCATGTGGACCCCCGCATCCAGCGCGCCACGGCGAACCTCCTGGACCGCATCTGCAAACGCGACTGACCAGCCCGCAGCCGCACCCGCGCACGCCCCCGCACACCGGCCCGCACCCACACCCGTCACACCCGCCCGAAGCGATTTCCCAGCACATCCCCCTGCCCCGCCCGACGCCTCCGCGAGCCCCCGCCCCCGCGCCCCCGCCCCGCATACGGGAGAATCGGAAGCGTTCCTGGATCAACCTACGCGGAGGAACCGTGTCCGGATTCGTAGAAAAGCCCGAGCCGCTCCAGCTCCCGGGCCTGACCCACCTCCACACGGGCAAGGTGCGTGACCTCTACCAGAACGAGGCCGGCGACCTCGTGATGGTGGCAAGCGACCGCATTTCCGCGTACGACTGGGTGCTGCCCACGGAGATCCCCGACAAGGGCCGGGTCCTGACCCAGCTCTCGCTCTGGTGGTTCGACCAGCTCCGTGACCTCGCCCCGAACCATGTGATCTCGACGGACCTCCCCGCCGGAGCGCCGGACGACTGGGCCGGCCGTACGCTCGTCTGCAAGTCCCTGAAGATGGTCCCGGTCGAGTGCGTGGCCCGCGGCTACCTCACCGGATCGGGGCTCACCGAGTACAACGCGTCCCGCACGGTCTGCGGCCTGGCCCTCCCCGAGGGCCTGTCGGACGGTTCGGAACTCCCGGCCCCGATCTTCACGCCCGCCACGAAGGCGGCCGTGGGCGACCACGACGAGAACGTCAGCTACGAGGAAGTGGCCCGCCAGGTCGGCGCCGAGACGGCCGCCCAGCTGCGCCAGATGACCCTCGCCGTCTACAACCGGGCCCGCGACATCGCCCGCGACCGGGGCATCATCCTCGCCGACACGAAGTTCGAGTTCGGCTTCGACGGCGACGAGCTGATCATCGCCGACGAGGTGCTGACCCCGGACTCCTCCCGCTTCTGGCCCGCCGCCACCTGGGAGCCGGGCCACGCCCAGCCGTCGTACGACAAGCAGTACGTCCGGGACTGGCTGACCTCGCCCGCCTCCGGCTGGGACCGCAAGGCGGAGCTGCCGCCGCCCGCGCTGCCGCAGGAGATCGTCGACGCGACGCGGGCGAAGTACGTGGAGGCGTACGAGATGCTCACCGGCACGAGCTGGTCGTAACCGGACCAGACCAGCCCCAACCCGACCTCGGTGAGTACGGGCCGGCCGGCTCAGCAGCCGGCCGGCCCGACGCCAAAGCGCAAGGCCCCAGCGCAAGGCCCCAGCGCAAGGCCCCAGCGCAAGGCCCCAGCGCCGGGCGAGCAGCTCCAAGGCGCAGCGGAAAGCCCCCACCGCGACGCAACGCAGAAGGCCCCGATCGCAATGACCGGGGCCTTCTGACTCTGAGCGGACGACCAGGTTCGAACTGGCGACCTCAACCTTGGCAAGGTTGCGCTCTACCAACTGAGCTACGTCCGCATGCACCGCGTTGCCGTGTGCGATGCCAACTATACCCAACCTCGCTCGCGTGCGAGCCGCACCGCCGCATGACGATTCTCCGCACCCAGCTTCGAGGCGGCCGAGGACAGATAGTTGCGCACCGTCCCGGGCGACAGCGCGGCCCGCTCGGCGATCTCCGCGACCGGCGCCCCGTCCGCCGCGAGTTCTAGTACTTCCGCCTCGCGCACGGTCAGCGGCGAGTCGCCGGCGGAGATCGCGTCGGCAGCCAACTCCGGGTCCACGTAACGGTTTCCGTCCCGTACGCTCCGGATCAGCTCGGCCAGCCGCTGCGCGCTGACGGTCTTCGGCACGAACGCCCGCACGCCCGCCGCCAGCGCCCGCTTCAGGTGCCCCGGCCGCCCGTGGCTGGTCACGATCATGCAGCGGCAGTCGGGCAGCTCGGTGCGCAGTGCTGTGGCCACACTCACACCGTCCGCGCCCGGCATCTGGAGATCGAGTACGGCGACGTCCGGCCGGTGCGCCCGCGCCATCGCCAGCGCCTCGGGCCCGGTGGCCGCCTCGGCGACGACGACGAGGTCGTCCTCGAGGCCGAGCAGCGCGGCGAGCGCACCCCTGATCAAGTGCTCGTCGTCGGCGAGCAGCACCCGCACCCGGCCGTCGGGAGATCCGCTCACCGCAGCGCCTCCTGCACCAGGGGCACCTCGGCCGTCAGCCGGAACACGCCGTCGGCGGCGGGCCCCGCGCGCAGCGTCCCGCCGACGGCGGTCAGGCGCTCCCGGAGTCCGGCGAGGCCCGAGCCCGGAGCACCCGCGGCCGACACGTCCCCCGCCCCGTCGTTCTCCACGACCAGCACCGCCTTCCCCTCCCCGGCCGTCAGCCGCACCGTGCAGCTCCGCGCGTCGCCGTGCCGCAGCACGTTGGTCGTCGCCTCCCGTACGACCCACCCGAGCGCCGACTGCACACCGGCCGGCAGGTCGTCGGCGAGCCGTGCCCGGTCCACCGCGCAGTCGATTCCCGCCGCGCCCAACACGCCCCGCGCCCCTTCCAGTTCGGCGGCCAGGTCCGCCTCGCGATATCCCCGTACGACTTCCCGCACCTCGCGCTGCGACTCCTGGGCGATCCGCTGCACCTCGGCCATCTGATCGGCGGCCTCCGGCCGGCCGCGCCGGGCGAGCTGCACCGCCAGTTCGCTCTTGAGCGCGATGACGGCGAGGTTGCGGCCCATGACGTCGTGCATGTCCCGGCCGAACCGCAGCCGCTCCTCGGCGACCGCGAGCCGCGCGGCCACGTCGCGGGCCTGGTCCAGCTCGCGGATGACGGCCATGAACCAGGCCGACGACCGCGTCGTCAGCAGCGCCACCAGTCCCACGAACACCACGACCACCACCGACGCCACAGCCGACGGCGCGGTCGCCCCCGTGGCGGCCAGCGCCCCGGCGATCAGCGCCGCCGCCAGCAGCGTCCCGAGCAGCAGCCGCCGCAGGGTCGACAGCATGAACGTCGACATGGCCGCCGTGAGCAGGGTGTACGGGAGTATGCCCACCACCGCCATGCCCTCGTCCCGCACACCGCCGGTCGCGAGTAGGGCCAGTACGAAGCCCACCGAGACCGCGCCGAGCGCCAGCGCGACGGCGGCCGAGCGCCAGGGCGTGGGCGCCCCCTCGATGTAGTGGGCCAGCCCGTGGTGGATGGTGTGCATCGCGACCGCGCACTGGGCCACGCACAGGGCGGCCAGCCCCTGGGCGAGCGCCACCGCGTCGGGGTCGGAGCGCAGGCCGTCGGCGAGCTGCGGCACGACACCCACCGACATCAGCCACGGCAGCGCGTACAGCAGCACCCGCATGTACAGGTCGAGCTTCCCCGCCTGGCTCCGCTTGCCCCAGAACCCCTTCATCCCCGCCCCCGGTCCTTCCCCACCCGACCCGTACCGCCGTGGCCGCATCCGGCCCGTACCGCCGCAGCCGCCGCGCGACCTCCGCCGCCACGTCCGTCCCCGGCCCCTACCGCCGCGGCTCCCACCGGAACCACCGCCGCACAGCGACCACCGACAGTACGGCCCACGCCGCCGCCGTGCCGACGGCCCCCAGCGCCTCGTACGCCCCCAACTGCCCGCTCCAGCCGCCCCGCACGAGTTCCACGGCCGGCGAGAGCGGCAGCAGCTCGCAGACCGAGGCCACCCGGTCCGGCAGCAGTTCGAGCGGTACGACGACCCCGGAGCCCACCATCGAGATCAGCATCATCGGCATGATCGTGAGCTGGGCGCCCTCGGCGGACCGCGTGAACGCGCTCGTCACAGCCGCCGCCGTGGCGGCGACCACGAGCCCCAGCGGGACCCCCACCACCACCCACAGCGGATCGGCCGGCATGTCCATCCCCAGGACCGCCGCCCCGGCGACCACCAGCACCACGCACTGCGCCAGCCCCGCCACCAGCGTGGCCGCGGCCGTCCCGGTCAGGATCTCCGCGTCGCCCGGCTCCCCGGTCCGCAGCCGCTTCAGCACGAGCTCCTCGCGCCGCACCACGTAGACCGTGACCAGCGCCGAGTACACCCCGAAGAGCAGCACGAACGCCACGGCCATCGGCATCATCGCCGCCCCCAGCGACAGCCCCGCCCCGGCGAGCTCCATGCCCTCGACGACCGGCTTCATCGCGTACGTCATGGCCAGCGGCAGGACCAGCGCCGTGAGGAGCACCGCCTTGTGCCGTACGAGCAGGGTCAGTTCGGCGCGCGTCAGAGCCGCCAGTCGTCCCGCCACAGCCGTACTCGTCGCCGTACTCATCGCGCGGCCACCCCTTCCCCGTCCCGCTCTTCCTTCTCCGCCGCGCCCGCGATCTTCAGGAACGCCTCCTCCAGCGACGCCGACCGCACGTCGAGGCCGCGCAGCTCCACCCCGGCGGCGTCCGCCCAAGTCAGCAGTCCGGTGGCGGAGTGCTGGAGCCGGTCGGTGAACAACCGGGCCGTCCGCCCGGTCAGCACGTGGCCCGTGACGCCCAGTTGCCCCAGCGGCGGCAGGTCGCCCAGGTGGTAGCCGTCCGGCAGCTGGAAGGAGATCTGCGACGGGTACCGCGCCACGACCTCGTCGACCCGTCCCTCGGCCGCGATCCGCCCCTCGTGCAGGATCGCCAGCCGGTCGGCGAGTTCTTCGGCCTCCGCCAGGTAGTGGGTGGTCAGCAGCACGGTGGTCCCCCCGTCGCGCAGCTCCCGCACCAGCTCCCACGTCTCGCGCCGCCCCTGCGCGTCGAGCCCGGTCGTCGGCTCGTCGAGGAAGAGGACCTCGGGCCGTCCGAGCAGCGCGGTGGCCAGGTCCAGCCGCCGCCGTTCGCCGCCGGAGAGCTGCTTGACCCGTACGTTCGCCCGCTTCCCGAGCCCGACCAGGTCCAGCGCCTCACCCACCGGCCGGGCCCCGCTGGTGCACCCCGCCCACATCCGGACGGTCTCGCGGACGGTCAGCTCGGAGGGGAAGCCGCCCTCCTGGAGCATGACGCCGACCCGGGGGCGCACCTTGGCGCGCTCGGTGTACGGGTCGTGCCCGAGCACCCGGACGCTGCCGCCGCTGGGGCGGGCGAGGCCCTCCAGGAGTTCCAGGGTCGAGGTCTTGCCGGCCCCGTTCGTGCCGAGCAGCGCGAAGAGCTCGCCGCGCGCCACGGAGAAGGACAGCGAACGGACGGCCTCGAAGCCGCCGCTGTAGACGCGCCGCAGCCCTTCGGCGTCGATCACGTAGTCATTGCTGGTCATGTCTCAAGGTTTCCGCCGGACCGGGGCGGGCGGCAGTGCGGCGTGTCATCGGCGCACATGACAAATGTCAGCACCGGACAAGTCGGCACCGGACAAGTCAGCGCAGTTCGCCGTGCAGCACGACGAAGGCCCCGGTCGCAATGACCAGGGCCTTCGTACTCATGGAGCGGACGACGAGATTCGAACTCGCGACCCTCACCTTGGCAAGGTGATGCTCTACCAACTGAGCCACGTCCGCATGGGTTCCATCACTGTACCCGATCCACAGAAGTGGAAGGGAAGCGATGTAGAGCGGGTGACAGGAATTGCACACTGCGCCTCCCCCCTGGAAGGGGGGTGTTCTACTACTGAACTACACCCGCACGCTGCTCGGGGACCGGCCCTTCGGCCTTGCCCCTCGGCGTGCTCCAGACTCTAGCCGATCACCGGGGGTGGAACGCAAGTCGGCTGCTCCGCCGGCTGCGGACATCGCGTCCCCACCCCCGGGCGGGCCGTCAGGAAGCCTCCGCGAACGCCTCGTAGACCTTCTTCGGGATGCGTCCGCGGGCCGGCACGTCCATCTGGTGCGAGCGCGCCCAGGCGCGCACGGCCGCCGGGTCGGGCGCCACGGGGGTGTGGCGGTAGACCTTGCCCGACTTCGAGTGCTTTCGGGCCGCCTCGATGTAGGGCTCCAGCGCCGTGCGCAGTTTCTTTGCATTGGCGGGATTCAGGTCGATCTCGTACGACTTCCCGTCCAGGCCGAAGCTGACCGTTTCCGCTGCTTCCCCTCCGTCGATGTCGTCGGAGAGCGTGACCACTACGCGCTGAGCCACGGATATCGGTCCTTTCCTGCGGCACTACCGCGTCGGGCATCGCGCCTGACGTGCGGTGATGCCGGCCTTCCGGCTGTTTTGAAGCAATGCTGTCCTTCTCGCTATTCCTTTGTACAGCGAGAGGCATTGCATGGCGAAGCCCAGTTAATTCCGTCCGCGTGTCCTTACGCAATCGGAGGCGGCCGTTTTTTCGTGGATTTTTCCCGCGGTTGTCGGCGCCGATACCGGAACGTGATCGGCGTCAACGCATATCTACCCGCGTAGAATTTCAGGACGGGTACGCTGATGGAACCGCCTTCGCACCACACCACCACCGGGAGTGCCAGTGGCACGCGTCGTAGTCGACGTCATGCTCAAGCCCGAGATCCTCGACCCGCAGGGACAGGCGGTGCAGCGCGCACTGCCCCGTCTCGGCTTCGAGGGAATCGCGGACGTCCGTCAGGGAAAGCGTTTCGAGCTCGAGGTCGACGGGCCGGTCGATGACACCGCCCTCGCCCGCATCAACGAGATGGCCGAAACGTTCCTCGCCAACACCGTCATCGAGGACTTCACCGTGAAGGTGGAGGAGTCGAAGTGACCGCTCGTATCGGAGTCGTCACCTTTCCGGGAACGCTCGACGACAAGGACAGCCTCCGGGCCGTCCGGACCGCGGGCGCCGAGCCGGTCTCGCTGTGGCACCGCGACAAGGACCTCAAGCAGGTCGACGCGGTCGTGCTCGCGGGCGGCTTCTCCTACGGCGACTACCTGCGGGCCGGCGCCATCGCCCGCTTCTCGCCGGTGATGGAGACCGTCATCGAGCAGGCGCGGGCGGGCATGCCCGTCCTCGGCATCTGCAACGGTTTCCAGATCCTCACCGAGGCGCACCTGCTGCCCGGCGGGATGCTCCAGAACAACCACCTGCACTTCATCTGCCGCGAGCAGAAGCTGCGCGTGGAGACGAGCGGAACGGCCTGGACGGCGGACTACACCGCCGGTCAGGAGATCCACATCCCGCTCAAGAACATGGACGGCCGTTACGTCGCCGAGGAGCGCGTGCTCGACGAGCTGGAGGCCGAGGGCCGTGTCGCGTTCCGCTACCTGGACGTGAACCCCAACGGCTCGCTCCGCGACATCGCCGGCATCACCAACGCCGCCGGCAACGTCGTCGGCCTGATGCCGCACCCGGAGCACGCCGTGGAGCCGCTGGTCGGCACGGGACGCACCGACGGCCTCGGATTCTTCACCTCGATCCTGAAGAAGCTGGTCAACGCATGACTCTCGACACCGTCAAGCACGCCTCGGAAACCCCCGAGGCCGAGCAGCCCTGGAAGGAACTCGGCCTCAAGGAGGACGAGTACGCGCGCATCCGGGAGATCCTCGGCCGCCGCCCGACCGGCGCCGAGCTCGCCATGTACAGCGTCATGTGGTCCGAGCACTGCTCGTACAAGAGCAGCAAGGTCCACCTGAAGCAGTTCGGCGAGAAGGTTCCGCAGAACGACGCCATGCTCGTGGGCATCGGCGAGAACGCGGGCGTCGTCGACGTCGGTCAGGGCTACGCCGTGACCTTCAAGGTCGAGTCGCACAACCACCCCTCGTACATCGAGCCCTACCAGGGCGCGGCGACGGGCGTCGGCGGCATCGTCCGCGACATCCTCGCCATGGGCGCCCGCCCGGTCGCGGTCGTCGACCCGCTGCGCTTCGGCGCGGCCGACCACCCCGACACCCGGCGCGTACTGCCGGGCGTCGTCGCGGGCATCGGCGGCTACGGCAACTGCCTGGGCCTGCCGAACATCGGCGGCGAGGTCGTCTTCGACGAGTGCTACCAGGGCAACCCGCTGGTCAACGCCGGCTGCATCGGCGTCATGAAGCACGAGGACATCCACCTCGCGAAGGCGAGCGGTCCCGGCAACAAGGTCGTCCTGTACGGCGCCCGCACGGGCGGCGACGGCATCGGCGGCGTGTCGGTGCTGGCCTCGGAGACCTTCGAGTCGACCGGCCCCGCCAAGCGTCCCGCCGTCCAGGTCGGCGACCCCTTCCAGGAGAAGCTCCTCATCGAGTGCACCCTGGAGATCTTCCGCGAGCAGCTCGTCGCGGGCATCCAGGACCTCGGCGGCGCGGGCCTGTCCTGCGCGACCTCCGAGCTGGCGTCGGCCGGCTCCGGCGGCATGCGCGTCGAGCTCGACACCGTCCCGCTGCGCGACTCCTCCCTCTCGCCCGAGGAAATCCTCATGAGCGAGTCGCAGGAGCGCATGTGCGCGATCGTGGAGCCCGACAAGGTCGACCGCTTCATGGAGATCTGCGAGAAGTGGGACGTCATCGCCACCGTCATCGGTGAGGTGACCGACGGCTCGCAGCTGGAGATCTTCTGGCACGGCGAGCAGATCGTCGACGTACCGCCGCGCACCGTGGCCCACGAGGGCCCGGTCTACAACCGGCCGTACGCCCGCCCCGAGTGGCAGGACGCGCTCCAGGCCGACGACGCCAACAAGCTGGCCCGCCCGGCGAACGCGGCGGAGCTGCGCGAGCAGGTGCTCAAGCTCGTCTCGTCGCCGAACCAGGCGTCGAAGTCGTGGATCACCGACCAGTACGACCGGTTCGTGCAGGGCAACACGGTGCTCGCCATGCCCGAGGACGCCGGCATGGTGCGGATCGACGAGAAGACGAACCTGGGCGTCGCGATGGCGACCGACGGCAACGGCCGGTACGCGAAGCTCGACCCGTACACGGGCGCGCAGCTCGCCCTGGCCGAGTCGTACCGCAACGTCGCCGCGTCCGGCGCCAAGCCGCTCGCGATCTCGGACTGCCTGAACTTCGGCTCGCCCGAGGACCCGGACGTCATGTGGCAGTTCGCGGAGGCCACCCGCGGTCTCGCGGACGGCTGCCTCCAGCTCGGTACGCCGGTGACCGGCGGCAACGTGTCGCTCTACAACCAGACCGGCGAGACCGCCATCCACCCGACGCCGGTCGTCGCGGTGCTCGGCGTGATCGACGACGTGACCCGCCGTACGCCGGTCGCCTTCGCGGAAGAGGGCCAGCTCCTCTACCTGCTCGGCGACACGCACGAGGAACTGGGCGGCTCCGCCTGGTCCCAGGTGATCCACGACCACCTCGGCGGCATGCCGCCGAAGGTCGACCTGGACCGGGAGAAGCTGCTCGGCGAGATCCTGATCTCCGCCTCGCGCGACGGCATGATCGACGCGGCGCACGACCTGAGCGACGGCGGCCTGATCCAGGCGGTCACCGAGTCCTGCCTCCGGGGTGGGAAGGGTGCGCGGCTGGTGGTGCCGGACGGTCTCGACGCGTTCGTGTTCCTCTTCTCCGAGTCGGCGGGCCGGGCGGTCGTGTCCGTGCCGCGCAGCGAGGAGCTCCGCTTCACCGACATGTGCGGGGCGCGAGGTCTTCCCGCGACCCGGATCGGTGTCGTCGACGGCGACGCGATCGAGGTGCAGGGCGAGTTCAGCATCCCGCTGGACGAACTGCGCACGGCGCACGAGGCCACGCTCCCGGGCCTCTTCGCCTGAGCGACACCCCGAGCCGCCGTCCCGGCCCCGGCCAGTCCCACTGGCCGGGGCCGGGTTCTGTGCGGGCCTGGGCACTCCGTGCCCCGGAGCGGTTTCAGCCCCGGGGAAAGGGGCGGTGCCCAGGGGGCCGGAGCAGGGCCCCGACGCGGTGCCCCCGCGCTAATCTCGGGCCATGCCATCCGCCGCCCAGAAGCGCCCGCGCCCGCGCCGCTACGACGCCGCCAAGATCCGCGCCGCCGTCCTGACGCAGCTCGGCACCGTACAAGAGGCCGTACGTGATCTGACGCCCGCGCAGCTCGCGCTCCCCACGCACCTCGGCGACTGGACGGTCCGGGAGCTGGCCGCGCACATCGCCCTGGCGGTCGGCGCCGTCACCCGCTGTCTCGAAGCGCCGGCGCCGCCCGCGCAGGAAGTCACCCTCCAGCAGTGGCCGTTCGCGACCGCCGCGCACGCCGGGCCGATCGACGAAGCCACGAAGGCGCTCGCCGCGTCCGCGCCCGACCTCGACGCGCTGTACGAGCGGACCGGCGCCCGCCTCGCCGAACTGCTGCCAGCGGCCCCCGACGGCCGGCTCCTCGCGACCCGGGTCGGCGCGATGCGGCTGGACGACTACCTCGTCACCCGTACCGTCGAACTCGTCGTACACACGGACGACTTGAACCACGCCGCCGGACTCGCCGTCCCGTACGACCGGCAGGCCCTCGCCGCCTGCACCCGCCTGCTCGCCGACGCCCTCGCCGTGAAGGCTCCCGGTGGCGCGGTCGAGGTGCGCGTCCCGCCGTACGCGGTCGTGCAGTGCGTGGAAGGCCCCCGGCACACGCGCGGCACCCCGCCCAACGTCGTCGAGACCGACCCGCTCACCTGGATCCGGCTGGCCACGGGGCGTACGACGTGGGACGCGGCCGTCGACGACGCGAAGGTCGGAGCCAGCGGTGAACGGGCCCACCTGGCCGCACTGTTGCCGATCCTCGGCTGACTGTCGCCGAACCCCGGCCCGGCAACGAGTTGATCATGTACTGTTGCCGACGCCCAAGCAGGACGTACGCACCGAGGAGGTGAGCCCCATTACCGCTGTGTCAGGTCGGGTGCTCCCCTCTCGCGACCGCGCGGTCCACCGGACGTAGGAGCCGGACTCCGGGACCGAGGGAGCGCCCGTCGGCGTCCCGAAAGGCTTCCCATGTCCCTCCCCCCGCTTTCCCCCTCCGCCGTCGTCACCAGGCTCCGGGCCGCCGGCTGCGTGTTCGCCGAGGACGAGGCGGATCTCCTCGTCTCCGCCGCGCGCGACGCCGCCCACCTCTCCGCGCTGGTCGACCGCCGCACGGACGGGCTGCCCCTGGAACACGTGCTCGGCTGGGCGGAGTTCCTCGGCCGCCGCTTCGCCGTGGACCCCGGCGTCTTCGTCCCCCGCCGCCGCACCGAGTTCCTCGTCCAGCAGGCTCTGACCCTCGCCGCCGCGGGGGCCGTCGTGGTCGACCTGTGCTGCGGGTCGGGCGCGCTCGGCGCGGCGCTCGCCGCGTCGCTGGAGCGGGTGGAGCTGCACGCCGCCGACGTGGACCCCGCCGCAGTGCGGTGCGCCCGGCGCAACGTCCGCGCCGTCGGCGGCCGGGTGTACGAGGGCGACCTGTACGCGCCGCTGCCCGGGGCGGCGCTGCGCGGGCGGGTCGACGTACTGCTGGCCAACGTGCCGTACGTACCGACCGGCGAGATAGAGCTGCTGCCCCCGGAGGCCCGTATCCACGAGGCGCGCGTCGCGCTCGACGGCGGGGCGGACGGGCTCGACGTCCTGCGGCGGGTCACCGCGGAGGCGGGGCGCTGGCTGGCTCCGGGCGGTCACCTGCTGTTCGAGACGAGCGAGCGCCAGGCGTCCCGGGCCGTGGAGACCGTCGTACGCGGCGGCCTCGTCCCGCGGGTCGTCACCTCCGACGAGCTGTACGCCACGGTCGTCATCGGGACCAGGGAACCGGCGGGCGGGTGAGGAACGGGGAAGTGGAACCGAATGCCCCAGTGGTTCCGTCCCATCGCCATGGATACGTCGCGCACCCGCATCTGCGGCCCCCTCACCGGCGCCGTCACCGTACTCGCGCTCCTGACCCTGGCCGCCTGCGGCACGGAGTCCGGGTCGGACGCCGGGAGGGACGGCACCGTGCGGCCGGACCTCCAGTTGTCCGGCATCGACTGGACCGTCGACGGCGTGACCGTCGACGGGAAGAAGACGGCGGCTCCGGAGAAGGCCACCGTACGGATCGACGAAGGCAAGGGCCGGGCCGAGGGCCACACCGGCTGCAACCGCTTCGGCGCGGACGTGAAGGTCAAGGGCGACACGGTCACCGTGGGGCCCGCCGCGGTCACCCAGATCGCCTGCCCGAAGAACGTCGCGAAGTTCGAACAGCACCTCCAGCGCATGTTCACCGGAGAACTCAAGGCCAAGGTTGCGGACGACAGGCTGACGCTCACCACGGCCGACGGCGACTCGATCGCCCTGTCCGAGACGAAGCCCGCGCCCGACGCGCGGCTCCTGGGCACGGAATGGCTCGTGGAGTCGCTGCGGGACGGCGACACCACGAGTTCGCTGCCCGAGGCGGCGGCGGCCAAGGCGAAGCTGTTCTTCGGCGAGGACGGGTCCGTGGGCGGCAACCTGGGCTGCAACAACGTCTCGGGCCGGGCGAAGGTGTCCGGCTCCACGATCACGTTCTCCAAGATCGCCACGACCCGGAAGCTCTGCCCGCCGCCGGTGATGGACACCGAGGAGGCGCTGCTCCGGGTGCTGGAGGGCGACGCGAAGTACGAGATCCGCGAGAACGGCCTGTCCCTCACCGGGGCGGACGGCAAGGGCCTGGACGCGATGGCGATCACCAAGTAGCGGGCGGGCGGCGCGGGGCGGACGGCACCGGGCCGGGCCGCCGCGCGGCCCGGTGACGGGCACCCCGCTCGCCGGATTCCTCGGGAGTCGCCCAAGGGCACGTCACCGACCGGGCGCGGCACCCCCCGCCGGCGCCGCAGGACCGGCCGCCGGCCCCGCCGCCGCCAGACTCACGGCGACCGTGGCCTCCGCCTCCCCCGAGGCCACCACCTTCACCGACACCTTGCGCGCCGCGTCGGTCAGTTCCGTACCGGCCTTGAGCGCGTCCGCGTCGGCCTCCTTCCCCTCGCCCGGCGTCGGGTCGATCAGCGCCGATCTCGTGTAGTCGTCCCCCAGGACCCGGTAGACGTGGACGCCCCGGAGCGCCCCGTCGAGCGAGCCCGCCCGTGCCCGCAGTTCCACGACGAGCTTGTCCCTGTCGCCGAGCGGGACGCGCAGCGCGCGGACGCCGCTGCCCCCGCCGTGCAGCGGACGCAGGGTGTACGTACCGGACGTGGTCACGTCGGTCAGTTCGCCGGCCGCGAGCCACTTGTTGTGCATCACCTCCGGCGCCGACAGACCGGCCGCCGCCCCGCCGCCGCCCATGACCGACTTGTGGCTGTCGCCGTCCTCCTTGCACCCGGCCCCCAGGTCGCCTTCCGGGCAGCGCAGCCGCTTCTGGTGGTGGTACCCGAGGTTGTGGCCGAACTCGTGGACCAGCGCGTCGATCGAGAAGTGCTGCGACGGCATCCAGGTCTTCCCGCCCCCGACCGTGCCGAGGCCGGCGTACTCGCACTTGGCCTTCTCGTTCGGAAAGACGATCGAGACGTGGTGGTACGTGCTCTCTCCGACGCCCTTCGCCGCCAGGGCCTTCTGCGTCTCGTCCGCGATCCGGTCGTTGTCGCAGGCGGCGGCCATGGGGAGCGTGACGGGCCCGATGACCTGCTCGGCGCCGGCCGGCGCGAAGGCCGTCGCGCCGCGCGT
Organism: Streptomyces sp. NPDC054887; assembly: GCF_053610585.1. Lineage (NCBI taxonomy): Bacteria > Bacillati > Actinomycetota > Actinomycetes > Kitasatosporales > Streptomycetaceae > Streptomyces > Streptomyces sp. NPDC054887. Next base: position 273,446 of record NZ_JBSGYQ010000001.1, read on the forward strand.
GATCTCGTCGTAGTACGACGTCAGGGAACCGCTCTTCCCGTAGTACGCGGATTCCAGGGCCGGCTTCAGCTTCACCGTGTCGGTGAACGCGCTGTCGCTGAAGTTGACCATCACGACCTGCACGGTGCGCCGGTCGGCGGCCGTCCCGACGGCCCCGGCGGCGGGGGCCGCCAGCGACGCCAGTGCGACGCCGCAGGCCAGGGCCGACAGACGGACTCGGGAGGTCGACTGCATGTGGGGGGTTCCTTCCGCCGGGAAACGAAAACAGTGGGGGAGGAGATCGTGGTCACGCGCGGCACACGCTAAACCGCGAAATCTCCCCCGACGCCCCGGTTCGGTCAGGACCCCGCTCGGTCAGGACCCCGTTCCGTACGGCAGCAGCCCTGCGTCCGTCCGCTCCCAGGCGGCCCGCAGCTCGGCCAGCCGTCCGGGGCTCCGCCGCCGGCCGGGACAGCTTGTGGTCGTGCGAGGTCACAGGGTCTCCAGTGATGAAGGGCACACCGGGCGGGCTCCGTGACGGCGCGGATCAGCGCGCGGCGGGGCCGGGCCGGAGGCGGAGAACGGCGCGCGAGGGCGCGCCGGAGGAGAGAGGTGAACTACGGGGCGCGGCGGGAAGCGCGCCTACGCGCAGCGACAGATGGCGCTCGCGACACGGACCAGGTCGACGTGGCGGCGCTCCACAAGCGTGACCGGGAAGTCACCGAGGGGCTGCATGAGGCGGGAGCCTGACGGAGACACCGCGCACCTGTCAAGCGCCGGGTCCGCGATGCGGGCGGCGGCCCGTATCCCCAATTCGGACCAGTGGTCGATCTCGCCTACACTCGGTGGTGTGCCTCGTGGTGATGGACGACTCAACCACGACCTGCTCCCCGGTGAGAAAGGCCCCCAGGACGCTTGCGGCGTCTTCGGTGTCTGGGCTCCCGGCGAAGAGGTCGCCAAGCTCACCTATTTCGGACTGTATGCCCTGCAGCACCGTGGACAGGAGTCCGCGGGCATCGCAGTGAGCAACGGGTCCCAGATCCTGGTCTTCAAGGACATGGGACTGGTCTCGCAGGTCTTCGACGAAACTTCCCTCGGCTCCCTCCAGGGCCACATCGCGGTCGGTCATGCCCGCTACTCCACCACCGGAGCATCGGTGTGGGAGAACGCGCAGCCGACCTTCCGTGCCACCGCGCACGGATCGATCGCCCTGGGCCACAACGGCAACCTGGTCAACACGGCCAGGCTCGCCGAGATGGTCGCCGAGCTCCCCAAGGAGAACGGCCGCGCGACCCAGGTCGCCGCGACCAACGACACCGACCTGGTCACCGCCCTGCTGGCCGGCCAGACGGACGACGACGGCAAGCCCCTCACCATCGAGGAAGCCGCCGCCAAGATCCTCCCCGAGGTCATGGGCGCCTTCTCCCTCGTGTTCATGGACGAGGGCACGCTCTACGCCGCCCGCGACCCGCAGGGCATCCGCCCACTGGTCCTCGGCCGGCTGGAGCGCGGCTGGGTCGTGGCCTCGGAGTCCGCCGCCCTCGACATCTGCGGCGCCGCGTACGTCCGCGAGGTCGAGCCGGGCGAGATGCTCGCCATCGACGAGAACGGCCTGCGCACCTCGCGATTCGCGGAAGCGAAGCCCAAGGGCTGTGTCTTCGAGTACGTCTACCTGGCGCGCCCCGACACCGACATCGCCGGCCGGAACGTCTACCTCTCCCGTGTGGAGATGGGCCGCCGGCTCGCCAAGGAAGCCCCGGTCGAGGCCGACCTGGTCATAGCGACGCCCGAGTCCGGCACCCCCGCCGCCATCGGCTACGCGGAGGCCAGCGGAATCCCGTACGGCTCGGGCCTCGTCAAGAACGCGTACGTCGGCCGGACCTTCATCCAGCCCTCGCAGACGATCCGCCAGCTCGGCATCCGTCTCAAGCTCAACCCGCTCAAGGAAGTCATCCGCGGCAAGCGCCTGGTGGTCGTCGACGACTCGATCGTCCGCGGCAACACCCAGCGCGCCCTGGTCAAGATGCTCCGCGAGGCCGGCGCCGCCGAGATCCACATCCGGATCTCCTCCCCGCCGGTGAAGTGGCCGTGCTTCTTCGGCATCGACTTCGCGACCCGCGCCGAGCTGATCGCCAACGGCATGACGATCGAAGAGATCGGCACCTCGCTCGGCGCCGACTCGCTCTCGTACATCTCCATCGACGGGATGATCGAGTCGACGACCATCCCCAAGGCGAACCTGTGCCGCGCCTGCTTCGACGGCGAGTACCCGATGGAGCTCCCGGACCCCGAGCTGCTCGGTAAGCAGCTTCTGGAGACCGAGCTCGCGGCCGGCCCGGCGAACGCCGCGGCCGAGGCGCTCCGTCGCCCGTAACGCCCCCCTTTCACGACACGAAAGACCTTCCTCATGTCTGCTGAATCTGTTGGGCGTGCTCCGCACGCGGGCACTGGTGCCAGCTACGCGGCCGCGGGCGTCGACATCGAAGCCGGTGACCGCGCCGTGGAGCTCATGAAGGAGTGGGTGAAGAAGACGCAGCGCGCCGAGGTCGCGGGCCTCGGCGGCCTGGGCGGCTTCGCCGGTCTCTTCGACGCCTCCGCCCTCAAGCGCTACGAGCGTCCGGTGCTGGCCTCCGCCACCGACGGCGTCGGCACGAAGGTCGACCTCGCCCGCAAGATGGGCGTGTACGACACCATCGGCCACGACCTCGTCGGCATGGTCGTCGACGACCTGGTCGTCTGCGGCGCCGAGCCGCTGTTCATGACCGACTACATCTGTGTCGGCAAGGTCCACCCCGAGCGTGTCGCGGCCATCGTGAAGGGCATCGCCGAAGGCTGTGTCCTCGCCGGCTGCGCCCTGGTCGGTGGCGAGACTGCCGAGCACCCGGGCCTGCTGGGCGAGGACGACTTCGACGTCGCCGGCGCCGGCACGGGCGTGGTGGAGTACGACCGGCTGCTGGGCGCGGACCGTATCCGTAAGGGTGACGCGGTGATCGCCATGGCGTCCTCCGGACTTCACTCGAACGGGTACTCGCTGGTGCGCCACGTGGTCTTCGACCGCGCCGGCTGGTCGCTGGACCGCGAGGTCGAGGAGTTCGGCCGTACGCTCGGCGAAGAGCTCCTGGAGCCCACCAAGATCTACTCGCTGGACTGCCTGGCCCTCACCCGCACCGCCGAGGTGCACGCCTTCAGCCACATCACGGGCGGCGGCCTGGCGAACAACCTGGCCCGCGTGATCCCGGACGGCCTGCACGCCACGGTCGACCGCTCCACCTGGACCCCCGGCGCGGTCTTCGAGCTGGTCGGCACCGCCGGTCAGGTCGAGCGGCTGGAGCTGGAGAAGACCCTCAACATGGGTGTCGGCATGATGGCCGTCGTCCCCGGGGAGTCGGTGGACGTGGCCCTGGCGACGCTCGCCGACCGGGGCGTGGAAGCCTGGGTCGCCGGAGAGATCACCGAACGTGGAGAGCACACCACGGGCGCGACGCTCACGGGCACGTACGCGAAGTAGCGGCGCCGCGGTCGCCAATGGCAGCACAGAAACCCGGTCCGGGGCCGAGGCCCCAGGACCGGGTCACGTGTGTGATGCCTGTTCGAGGTGTACGGACGTCAAGCGCCGCGACGATGGGCCGAGGGACCGGACTCTTCCGTCGAGTCTTCGTCCTCGTCATCGTTGTACTGCGCCGCGTACTGTGCGTACGGGTCGTCTTCCTCGTCGTCGTCCTCGAACGGCTCGCCATTAGGCGGCTGTTGCGAAGTCGTCGAAGCGCCCAGCTCGTTGGCCAGACGCGACAGGTCAGTCCCGCCGCTGCTGTACTTCAGCTGGCGGGCGACCTTAGTCTGCTTGGCCTTTGCCCGGCCGCGCCCCATGGCTCGACCCCCTCGGTGACGGGGCTCGACGGCCCCAGAGTCTTGACACGCGTTCATGGTTCGGAACGGGCTCCCCTCGGAGAGACCGGTCCGTAGGGCATCAACGGTACCTGCTTCCGGGGCCATACGGTACGCCGCCCGCATGCAACGCCTCGGCACAGAACCCGCGAGGAGCCCTGTCCTCGCTGGTCAACTGCGATTTTAACCTCTTGTGGCGGGTCGACCCGCCGACGGGGGTGAGTCTTGTCTCCTCATGTCCCGCCGCCGGCCGGCCGACCCGCCCCACCGGTCAGCTCCGGCGCGCCTCGGCCATCCTCTGCTCGGCGATCCTGTCGGCCGCCGCGGCCGGCGGAATGCCGTCCGTCTTCGCACGTGCGAATATTGCCAGCGTGGTGTCGAAGATCTTCGCGGCCTGCACCTTGCACCGGTCGAAGTCGAAGCCGCGCAGCTCGTCGGCGACCTGGATCACGCCGCCCGCGTTCACCACGTAGTCGGGCGCGTAGAGGATCCCGCGGTCGGCGAGGTCCTTCTCGACGCCGGGGTGGGCGAGCTGGTTGTTGGCCGCGCCGCACACCACCTTCGCCGTGAGCGCCGCGACGCTCCCGTCGTTCAGCGCGCCGCCGAGGGCGCACGGAGCGTAGATGTCGAGCCCCTCGACGCGGATCAGCGCCTCGGTGTCCGCGACGACGGTGACGCCCGGGTGGCGGTCGGTCACGCGGCGTACCGACTCCTCGCGGACGTCGGTGATCACGACTTCGGCGCCGTCCTCCAGGAGGTGCTCGACGAGGTAGTGGCCGACCTTGCCGACGCCCGCGACGCCGATCCTGCGGCCGCGCAGCGTCGGGTCCCCCCACAGGTGCTGGGCCGAGGCCCGCATGCCCTGAAAGACGCCGAAGGCGGTGAGCACGGACGAGTCGCCGGCGCCGCCGTTCTCGGGGGAGCGGCCGGTGGCCCAGCGGGTCTCGCGGGCGACCACGTCCATGTCGGCGACGTACGTGCCGACGTCGCAGGCGGTCACGTAACGGCCGCCGAGGGAGTTCACGAACCGGCCGTACGCGAGGAGCAGTTCCTCGCTCTTGAGGGTGTCCGGGTCACCGATGATCACGGCCTTGCCGCCGCCGTGGTCGAGTCCGGCCATGGCGTTCTTGTACGACATCCCGCGGGCGAGGTTCAGCGCGTCGGCGACGGCCTCCTCCTCGCTCGCGTACGGGTAGAAGCGCGTGCCGCCGAGGGCCGGGCCCAGAGCGGTGGAGTGGATGGCGATGACGGCCTTGAGGCCGCTGGCACGGTCCTGGCACAGCACGACTTGCTCGTGGCCGCCCTGTTCCGATCGGAACAGGGTGTGCAGGACGCCGTCGGATACGTCGGTCACGGTGGTGACTCCCAAGTACGAGGCGCTTCGCCCTCCTGCGGGTGGGGAGGGCCGGTGGGCAAGAGAGTAAGACCTGGCGGGCCGTGTGCGGGCGGCAGTGCCGGGGATCACCCCCTGGCGGAGTACGCGTGGGACGATTTCCCTCCGGTTTCCTTCCGGTTCCTTCAGGTTTTTTCCGGTCCGACTGAGGAGCGCGCGTGGCCCAGGAGTCTTCGGTGATCGTCCCGTACGTCTCCTGTCTGCGGGTGTACGAACCGCTGGCCGCCTTCCCCGAGCCCGAACGCGAGCACTGGACGCGGTACGCGCAGCGCGAGCGGCTGCCCACCGCCCAGGACGAAGTGCGGCGCTCCCTCGCGGACTTGCTGCCCACTCCGCCCGTGCCGGTGCCGGTGCACGAGAGCGGCGACGCGTTCGTGACCGAGGTGGACGGGGTGGTGTGCGTGTGTCCGTGGCGGACGCGGCTGCGCGGGTGGCTGGCGCTGGAGGAGCTGCCCGGCCTCTTCCCGGAGCCGCTGCTCGACGCGGCGCTGCCGCCGCTGGTGCGCCGGCAGGCCGCCGCCGACTTCGAGCGCTGGCTGGAGCGCAACCCGGACGCGCGTCCGTGGATCAGGAGCTCGGCCTGGCACGTGCCGGTGCTCTGGTTCGCGCTCTTCGCGGGCGAGGAGCGGGAGTACGCGAAGGCCGAGGGCGAGGCGGCCCCCGTACTGCGCTACCGGACGCCGATGGCCCAGGCGAGGCGGCGGGTGGCGCGGGCCCTGAAGGCGCTGCGGGAGCATCTGGACGCGGAGGCCGGGGGACCGCTCGTCGAGGGCCTGGTGGACGTGGGGCGCTGGCTGGAGGAATTCCACCCGCGTTCACTGGTCGAGCTGGACTACGGCGGCCTGGCGTACGTACTTCCCGAGGAACATCTGGCCGGGGACCACTCCGCCGCGGACGTGGCCGAGGGGATCGCGGCGCTGCGGGCGGGGGACGGCGTGGCGGCCGGTGAGGCGTACGGGCGGCTCACGGAGCGGTGGCGCGTGGTGCGCGAGCGCCAGTTCGCGAACTGAGGGCGTACGGGCGGCTCCAGGCGGCCGGGACGTAGGTCCTGATCCGGGCCTTTGCCTCAAGCGTGACGGACAGCACTAAGCGGGCTCTTGCGCCCATCGCCCATCCTCATGCCAAAATAGGACAAGGAGTCCGGTGAGGGCTCCTTCCGTCCAACTAAGGGCGGATTAGCTCGGTATTGCGCGCTATGGGGGGTCTGGTGGCTCCTGATCGCTCTGTGACTGATCGTCACTGTGACGTGACTGTCCGCTATGGCATGGTCCATCGGCTTCGTCGCTGATGAACACCTGGGAGGGCAATTCCATCGGTTTGGCCGACGTGGCTGGACGGATGGTGTAGTTGTAGTGCCGAGGACAAGCCGTTCGTCCTATAACCGACTCGGCCCGCGTCCGCCATTTCGGGCAACGCGGGTCAAGGTGCAGAATTTAGAGGAAAGAACCGTGATGGTTCGGTTCTCCCGAGGAGGCCGCTCATGACCGCTCGCACCCCTGACGCCGAGCCGCTGCTGACCCCGGCTGAGGTTGCCACGATGTTCCGCGTGGACCCGAAGACGGTTACGCGCTGGGCCAAGGCAGGCAAGCTCACGTCCATCCGCACGCTTGGTGGACACCGGCGTTACCGCGAGGCTGAGGTCCGCGCACTGCTTGCGGGTATTCCGCAGCAGCGCAGCGAGGCCTGAACAACCGCATAACCCCGCTTTACCGGGCATTCCTCCGGGTCCCCCAACCCGGACGCCCACCTGAGCACCACACGACAGGCGTCTGCCCCAACAGGCGCCACATCCATGCAGGACGGGTGCGTCGTCGATCGCGCTGGACTCCGCCGGGTCCAGCGCGATCTTTTTTGTGCCCGTACAGGGCTGCGGGGGCCGCTCTGACCTGCGATCCGCCGGCTTTCCCGGAGGGGTGCGACAGTCCCCTCAAGGGGGTGCAATTGCACATATTAAATTGGCCGGTTGTAGGGAGGGTGTAAGTCCACTCGTTCCCAAAACTGATCGGGTGACACCCGTCACATGGCCCGGCTCTTGTGCATGCGCGGCCCACCGGCGATAGGGGTTCAGGCGTCCGGCGTTCCGGTGTGCTCGGTGTGTCCCGGGTGCTCGGCGCACTCCGTGCATTCGGTATGCCCGGTGGTCCCGGTGGTCCCGGCGTCCGCGGCCGGCTCCCTCTCGCCGTCCTGCCCGGCCCTCGGCGGCTGCGCCGGTTCCGGCTCCATGGCGAGCCGCAGGAGCCGGTGGCAGATGGGACAGTGCCGTGTGATGTGCCGGTAGCCCGTCGAGGCCGCCAGATGGGCGCGCAGCAGTGCGCGCGTCTCGTGCCTGGCCGTTGATGCCGCCATGCGTCACCTCCCGGGTGAGGGCCCCCCGTTGCCCTGATGCCTGGGTACCGGTGGCAGATGACGCAGTCAAGACGCAAGAAGGCCCGGATCCTTGGGATCCGGGCCTTCTTACTGCTTCCTACCGTGCGGTCCTGACGGGATTTGAACCCGCGGCCTCCACCTTGACAGGGTGGCGAGCACTCCAAACTGCTCCACAGGACCTTGCTTGCCGCGCCGTACCGCGTTGCGCTGCGAAGACAGACTGTACAGCAGGTCAGGGGGTGCGGGCGAACTCACTCAAGGCGACGGAGGAGTTACGGCGCCGCCGCGTCGATCGCCTTCACGATCCGCTTGTCCGAGACCGGCTGGGCCGTCCCCAGGGCGTGCGCGAAGTAGCTCACCCGCAGCTCCTCGATCATCCAGCGGATGTCCAGCACCTCGCGCGGCACGGGCCTGCCCTGCGGCAGCTGCTCCAGCAGCCAGGCGTACTCGTCCTGCATCTCGTGGACCTTCTCCATGCGCGTGGTGTCGCGCTGGACGGCCGTCGGCATCTGCTGGAGCCTGCGGTCGACCGCGACGAGATAGCGCATCAGGTCGGGCAGCCGGCGCAGCCCCGTCTTCGTCACGAAACCGGGCGGCACGAGGAACGCCAGCTGGTCGCGTACGTCGGCGAGGTTGTTCACCAGCGCCAGGCTGTTCGTCGCCTTCAGCCGGCGCTCGCACGCCTGCCAGGCCGCCAGGATCTGCTGGACCTGGTTCACCGTGCGCACGGTCGTGTCCACCAGGTCGGCGCGGACCTTGTCGTACAGCTTCCGGAACGACTCCTCGTCCCAGGCCGGACCGCCGTGGTCCGCGATCAGCTTGTCGGCGGCGGCCGTCGCGCAGTCCTCGAAGAGCGCCTGGATCGAGCCGTGCGGATTGCGGGAGAGGGCCAGCTTCTGCTGGTTGCTCAGCTTGTCCGAGGCGAACTTCGCCGGGTTGACCGGGATGTTCAGCAGGACGAGCCGCCGCGTGCCGAGCCACATCGCCTGCTGCTGCTCGGCCTCGGTGTCGAAGAGCCGTACGGCGACGCTCCCGCCCTCGTCCACGAGCGCCGGGTACGCCCGGACCGGCTGCCCGGCCCTGCGGGTCTCGAAGACGCGGCTGAGCGTGCCGAAGGACCAGTCCGTGAGGCCCGTACGTTCGACGGACTCGCCCGCGGGGCCCGCGGTCGCCGCGGCGGCCTTGGAGAGGGCCTGACGGGCCTTGGGGCGCAGCTTGAGGCGCAGCGCCTCCAGGTCCTTGTCCTCGGCCAGGTTCCTGCGGCGTTCGTCGACGATCCGGAACGTGATCTTCAAGTGGTCCGGGACGCGGGAGAGGTCGAAGTCGTCGGCCTCGACGGGGACGCCGACCATCCGCTTCAGCTCGCGCGCGAGCGTGAGCGGCAGCGGCTCCTGGAGCGGCACGGCGCGGTCGAGGAACTTGCGCGCGTAGTCCGGGGCCGGGACGTAGTGCCGGCGGATCGGCTTGGGCAGCGAGCGGATCAGCTCGGTCACGACCTCCTGGCGCAGGCCCGGGATCTGCCAGTCGAAGCCCTCGGAGGTGACCTGGTTGAGCACCTGGAGCGGGATGTGGACGGTCACGCCGTCCGCGTCCGCGCCCGGCTCGAACTGGTAGGTCACCCGGAACTTGAGCTTCCCCTGCCGCCAGGAGTCGGGGTAGTCGTCCTTGGTGACCGCCCCGGCCTTCTCGTTGATGAGCATCTCGCGCTCGAAGTCGAGGAGTTCGGGCTCCTCGCGCTTCTTGTGCTTCCACCACGAGTCGAAGTGCGCCCCCGAGACGACGTGTTCGGGGATGCGCTTGTCGTAGAAGTCGAAGAGCGTCTCGTCGTCCACCAGGATGTCGCGGCGGCGGGCCCGGTGCTCCAGCTCCTCGACCTCGGTGAGGAGCTTGCGGTTGTCCGCGTAGAACTTGTGGTGGGTACGCCAGTCACCCTCGACCAGGGCGTTGCGAATGAAAAGGTCGCGGCTCGTCTCCGGGTCGATCCGGCCGTAGTTCACCTTGCGCTGGGCGACGATCGGCACGCCGTACAGCGTCACCCGCTCGTACGCCATGACGGCCGCCTGGTCCTTCTCCCAGTGCGGCTCGCTGTACGTGCGCCTGATGAGGTGCTGGGCGAGCGGTTCGATCCACTCCGGTTCGATCCTCGCGTTGACCCGCGCCCACAGGCGTGACGTTTCGACCAGCTCCGCGGACATGATGAAACGGGGCTGCTTCTTGAACAGCGCCGAGCCGGGGAAGATCGCGAACTTGGCGCTGCGGGCCCCGAGGTACTCGTTCTTCTCGGTGTCCTTCAGCCCGATGTGGGAGAGCAGTCCGGCCAGCAGGGACTGGTGCACGGACAGCTCGGGCGCGTCGTCCTCGTTGACGTGTATGCCCATCTGCTTCGCGACCGACCGCAGCTGGGTGTAGATGTCCTGCCATTCGCGAATGCGCAGAAAGTTCAGATACTCCGACTTGCACATCCGCCGGAAGCTGGAGGAGCCGCGCTCCTTCTGCTGCTCCCGGACGTACCGCCAGAGGTTGAGATAGGCGAGGAAGTCCGACGTCTCGTCCTTGAAGCGGGCGTGCTGCTGGTCCGCCTGCTGCTGCTTCTCGGAGGGGCGCTCGCGCGGGTCCTGGATGGAGAGCGCGGAGGCGATCACCATGACCTCGCGCACGCAGCCGTTCTTGTCGGCCTCCAGCACCATGCGGGCCAGCCGGGGGTCGACGGGGAGCTGGGCCAGCTTGCGGCCCTGCTCGGTGAGCCGCTTCTTCGGGTCCTTCTCGGCCGGATCGAGCGCTCCGAGCTCCTGGAGGAGCTGGACGCCGTCGCGGATGTTGCGGTGGTCCGGCGGGTCGATGAAGGGGAACTTCTCGATGTCGCCGAGACCGGCGGCGGTCATCTGGAGGATGACGGACGCGAGGTTCGTGCGCAGGATCTCGGCGTCGGTGAACTCGGGGCGGGTGAGGAAGTCGTCCTCGGCGTACAGCCGGATGCAGATGCCGTCGGACGTACGGCCGCAGCGGCCCTTGCGCTGGTTGGCGCTGGCCTGGCTGATCCGCTCGATCGGCAGGCGCTGCACCTTGGTGCGGTGGCTGTAGCGGGAGATGCGGGCGGTGCCCGGATCGATCACGTACTTGATGCCGGGGACGGTGAGCGAGGTCTCCGCGACGTTGGTGGCGAGGACGATCCGGCGGCCCGTGTGGCGCTGGAAGACGCGGTGCTGCTCGGCGTGCGACAGGCGCGCGTACAGGGGGAGGACCTCGGTGTGGCGGAGGTTCCTCTTGTTGAGCGCGTCGGCGGTGTCGCGGATCTCCCGCTCGCCGGAGAGGAAGACCAGGATGTCGCCCGGCCCCTCGGCCTGGAGCTCGTCGACCGCGTCCGCGATGGCGGTGATCTGGTCGCGGTCGGAGTCGTCGCCCTCCTCTTCGAGGAGGGGACGGTAGCGGACCTCGACGGGGTACGTACGGCCGCTGACCTCGACGATCGGCGCGTCGCCGAAGTGGCGCGAGAAGCGCTCGGGGTCGATGGTCGCGGAGGTGATGACGACCTTGAGGTCCGGGCGCCGGGGCAGCAGCTGGGCGAGGTAGCCGAGGAGGAAGTCGATGTTGAGCGACCGCTCGTGGGCCTCGTCGATGATGATCGTGTCGTACTCGCGCAGCTCGCGGTCCGTCTGGATCTCGGCGAGCAGGATGCCGTCCGTCATGAGCTTGACGAAGGTCGCGTCCGGATTGACCTGATCGGTGAACCGGACCTTCCAGCCGACCGCCTCGCCGAGCGGGGTCTTCAACTCGTCCGCGATGCGTTCGGCGACGGTGCGGGCGGCGATGCGGCGGGGCTGGGTGTGGCCGATCATGCCCTTCACGCCACGGCCGAGCTCCATGCAGATCTTGGGGATCTGCGTCGTCTTGCCGGAGCCGGTCTCGCCCGCCACGATCACGACCTGGTGGTCGCGTATCGCCTCGGCGATGTCGTCCTTGCGCTGGCTGACCGGCAACGACTCCGGATACGTGATCTCGGGCATCTGGGCAGCACGCTGCGCCAGGCGGGCGGCGGACTTCTCCGCCTCGGCGGCGATTTCGTCCAGTACGGCCTGGCGGGCCTCGGGCTTGCGGATGCGACGGGCGCCGTCGAGACGGCGGCCGAGCCGGTGGGCGTCGCGCAGCGGCAGCCCTCCGAGCACGGTCTGGAGGTCGGCGAAGGAAGTAGACATACCTGATTCAGGATCTCACCCGCCGGTCGCGACTGGCGAACCGATTTCCGCGGGGCGCGGCCGGGGGAGCCTTTACGCTGTGGCGGACGTCCCCACACAGGAGATCCCGAGCCGATGCCCCAGGTCAGCCGCCGGCGCCGCGGTGCGGCGACCCCGAGTGGGCTGCTGGGCGCACTGCCTGCCCTGGTGCTGCTGATGCTCCTGGTGCTGTGCGCGGAGGCGGGAGGCGTCGGTCCGTCTGCCGGGCAGGCGCCGGCTCCCGCTCGCGCTCCGGGCACGGGCGCGGTGTCCGCCGCCGGTCCGGTGTCCGCCGCCGGCCCTGCGTCGGCTTCCGGGTCCGGTCCGGCGTCGGTGTCCGCACCGGGCGCGTTCTCGGTGTCGCCCACGGCCGCGGCCGCGGCGCCGGTTGTCACGTCGGCGGGGATGTCCGGATCCGATGCGGCGTCCGCGCCCGGTCCCCTTGCGGGACGGCCTACGGTCCCGGTTGCGGCTTCCCCGCCGGGCCCCGGTCCGGAGTCGTCCATGGTCCCGGTTGCGGCTTCCGCGCCGGGTCCTGTTCCGGAGCCGACCACGGTCCCGGTCACGGCGTCCGTTCTCGTGCCGGCGCGGGTGTCCGAAAGGGCTGCGGCGTCCGCCGGGGATACGGCCGCGCCTGCGGTCGCGGCCACCGGCACCGACTCGGCCGCACTTCCGGCCGCCGGCTCGCCGTCCGGCGGTCGTCAGGGGCCCGGCTGCCGTGACGGGCGCCGCGCCGCCGGGAGCGAGCCCATGGTGCCGCCGCGCCAAGGGGCGGCGTACGAGCTGCCGGGCGGCCTGCACCAGGCGTGGGCCGGCTCCGGTTCCTGGGGCGCCGAGGGCCTGGTCATGCGGCTCGCGCCGGGTCACCGGCCGCCGCCCCCGACCCCGCCGACCCCGATAGACCTCTCCGTCCTGCGGGTCTAGGCCGCGCCCGCGGCCCTCGTCCCACCCGCCGCCGGCCCGGGACGCCCGTACGTCCCGAACGGCGCAGGGGCCGGATCGCGCTGCGCGCGGGCACGGTCACGCCACCGCCCCGCACCCCTCACTTCCGCCTACCGCATTCCGTACAGGAGCCCTGAGACACCCATGACCTCCGCACCCCGCACGTCCCCCGGAACCAAGAAGTCCGCCGGCCGGGGCATCGCCGTCGGCGCGGCCGTCGCCGCTGCCGCCGTCCTCCTCGGCGTCGTCTCCTACACCGCCACCAAGCCCGGCGGATCCGGCGACGGGGCCGCCGCCGAGGTCTCCGCCGACCCGCAGGCCGGGCTCTACCCCGAGCTGGCCAAGCTCGCCCGCCGCGACCGGGACGACCCGCTCGCGCAGGGCCGGACCGACGCGCCCGTCGTGCTGATCGAGTACGCCGACTTCAAGTGCGGCTACTGCGGGAAGTTCGCCCGGGACACCGAGCCGGCCCTCGTGAAGAAGTACGTCGAGGACGGCACCCTGCGCATCGAGTGGCGCAACTACCCGATCTTCGGCAAGGAGTCCGACGCGGCGGCCCGCGCCGCGTGGGCGGCCGGCCGGCAGGGCCGCTTCTGGCAGTTCCACGCGGCCGCGTACGCCGAGGGCGCCAAGGAGAAGGGCTTCGGCCAGGCGCGGCTCGAGGCACTGGCCGAGGAGGCCGGGGTGAAGGACATCGCCCGCTTCACCCGGGACGCCGGCAGCGGGGCCGCCGCCGAGGCCGTGAAGGCGGACCAGGAGGAGGCGTACCGGCTGGGCGCCACCTCCACACCGTCCTTCCTGGTCAATGGCAGGCCGATTGCCGGCGCCCAGCCCGCCGGGACGTTCACGCAGGCGATCGAGGCGGCGGCGAAGGCCACGAAGGACGCGAAGGCGGGCCGGTGAGCGCCGACATCGGCTATCTCGCCGCCTTCCTCGGCGGGCTGCTCGCCCTGCTCAGCCCGTGCAGCGCACTGCTGCTCCCCGCCTTCTTCGCGTACTCGATCGATTCGACGTCACGGCTGACCGCCAGGACCGGCATCTTCTACGCCGGCCTGGCCACCACCCTCGTGCCGCTGGGCGCGGCCGGCTCGTACGCCGGACGGCTGTTCTACGGGCACCGCGACCAGCTCGTCCTCGCAGGCGGCTGGCTGATCGTCGCGCTCGGGGCGGCCCAGATCCTCGGCATGGGCTTCGCGTCCCGCCGTGCCGCCGCGCTCTCGGGCCGGATCAGGCCCACGACGGGGGTCTCCGTCTACGCGCTCGGGGCCGTCTACGGCCTCGCCGGCTTCTGCGCGGGCCCCATCCTCGGCAGCGTCCTGACGGTCGCGGCCCTCAGCGGCAGCCCGGTGTACGGCGGACTGCTGCTGGCCGTCTACGCGCTGGGCATGGCCGTCCCGCTGTTCCTGCTCGCGCTGCTCTGGGAGCGGTTCGAGCTGGGGAGGCGGCAGTGGCTGCGGGGGCGGGCGTTCACGGTGGGGCGCTTCGAGCTGCACACCACGTCCCTGCTGTCGGGCCTCTTCTTCATCGCCCTCGGCACGCTCTTCCTCGTGTTCGACGGAACGACGGCGCTGCCCGGCGTGCTGGACGTGGACGACTCGTTCGCCGTCGAGGAGTGGGTGAGCGGCCTCGGCGCGTCCGTGCCCGACGCGGTGCTCCTGACCGGCGTGGTGGCGGTGGTGGGCGTGGCACTGGCCGTGCGCACCCGCCGCCGCAAGGCGCCCGAGGAGGGATGACGAAAGGCCCCCGTCCACCGGACGGGGGCCTTCCAAGTGGTGGCTGGGGCCGGGATCGAACCGGCGACCTATCGCTTTTCAGGCGATCGCTCGTACCAACTGAGCTACCCAGCCACTCGGATCTCGCGATCCGCAGCGGTCCTGACGGGATTTGAACCCGCGGCCTCCACCTTGACAGGGTGGCGAGCACTCCAAACTGCTCCACAGGACCAAGCGTGGTGCGAGAACAAGTCTCGCACACGGTTGTGCGTGCCCCCAACGGGATTCGAACCCGTGCTACCGCCTTGAAAGGGCGGCGTCCTGGGCCACTAGACGATGAGGGCTAGAGCCCGCCTGGGCGCTTTGCAGCGCGTCGGGGACGTGAGAAGCATATGGGATGGCGGGACCGTTCGCCAAAACGGTTTACGGGGAGGGCCGGGGCGGCGTGGCGGACGGGGTCCCCGAGGTGGGGGCGCCCGGCCGGTTCTCCTCCGGGAGACGGCGGCTGACCTCGGCCGTCGTCAGGCCCAGGCCCCCCAGCGTGACCTCGTCCCACGCCTGTAGCCGCTTGGTCGAACGGTCCAGATAGAGCACCGACGTACGCACCTTCTCCGGCTCGTCGTTCTGGAGCGCGCGCAGGCCGCCGCCGCCCGTCGAGCCCTCGATCTTGAGGCGGGTGCCGTGCTTGAGCACCTGCGTCCTGCGGTTGTGCACGTGCCCTGCCAGGACGAGCGGGACGGTGCCGTCCGTCTCGCGGGCCGCGACCGGGTTGTGCGCCACCGCGATGTCGACCGGCGTACCGGCGCGCCGCTGGTCGCGCAGGGCGGAGGCGAGGCGTATTCCGGCCATGCGTTCGGCCGGGTCGCCCTGCGCCTCGACCGAGCGGTCCGGGGTGAACTGCGGGTCGCCGGTGCCGGCCACCCGGATGCCCGCCACGGTGACCGCCCGGCCCTCGTCGAGCACGTGGACGTTCTTGAGCCCTTCGAGGTAGTCCTGGGTGGCGAGCGAGTCGTGGTTGCCCCGGACCCAGACGTACGGCGCTCCCAGGTCGGAGATCGGGTCGAGGAAGCCGTTCTCGGCGGCGCTGCCGTGGTCCATGGTGTCGCCGGAGTCGATGATCAGGTCGATGTCGTACTGCTCGACGAGCGAGCCGACGATGTGCCAGGACGCCGGGTTGAGATGGATGTCCGAGACGTGCAGGACCCGCATCGTCGCCGGGTCAGGCTGGTAGGTGGGCAGCGTCGAGGTGGCGTCGTACAGCTTCGTCACGTTGGTGACCAGGCGCGCCAGCTCCTTCTGGTAGACGTCGAACTCGCTCACGATGCTGCGCGCGTTGCCAACGACCGAGGGCGCGGAGGACAGCAGGCCGGAGAACTTCGGCTCCAGGACCGACTTCGGGTTCCAGGTGGCGTACGCGCTGACGGCCGACGCCGTCAGCAGGGCCAGCGCGAGACCGCCCGCCGCGAGGGCGCGGCGCGGGCGGCGGTAGACGGCGAGGCCGAGGGCGGTGGCGCCGGACACCACGGCGACGCAGGAGCGGACGGCCAGCTCGGTGGCGCCGTCGGCGACGTCCCGGGTGACCTCCTCCTGGAGGCCGGAGAGGCGTTCGGGGTGTGCGACGAGGGCCTGGGAGCGGGCCGGGTCGAGCTGGTCGACGTCCACGTCCAGGCGCAGGGGAGCGGTGTGGGTGTCGAGTTCGAGGGCGCCCAGCGGCGAGACGTTGATCTTCGTGCCGCCGGCGGCGGACGCGCGGAGCGTCATGGTCGTGTCCATCGGACCGACCGGAGTACGGACACTGCCGACGATCAGCAGGCCGAGCCACGCGCCGCACAGCACCACGGCGGCGAGACCGAGCACCCGGGCGTAGGGGTGCGGGGTCTGTACGAGAGTGCTGGTGGGGGCGGTGTCACGGGAGCGGTAGTGGTGTCGCAGACGGGTCAGCGTGGCACGAAAGGGAGCGCGGGCCATTGGTCCCGTATGCCCGCACGGGACCGCGCCCATGCCCGGCGGCCACCGGCCCCACCCCGACGCGCGGAATTACGTGACAATGGCCGGGTGCTGGAGATGACGCGTGAGGAGTTCGAGGAACTGGTCGCCGAGGCGCTGGACAGGATCCCGCCGGAACTGACGCGGCTGATGGACAACGTCGCGGTGTTCGTGGAGGACGAGCCGCCGGCCGACCACCCCGACCACGGCCCCGACCTGCTCGGGCTGTACGAGGGAACGCCCCTGACGGACCGTGGCGAGTGGTACGCCGGGGTGCTGCCGGACCGGATCACGATCTACCGGGGGCCGACCCTGCGGATGTGCGAGTCCCGGGAGGACGTCGTCGCCGAGACGGAGATCACCGTCGTCCACGAGGTGGCGCACCACTTCGGGATCGACGACGAGAGGCTGCACGCGCTGGGGTACGGGTGAGCGGGGCGCCCGGCCCCGGTGACGCCGTCGACCCCGATGTCGACCTGCGGGTGCCCGCCCAGCGCGCCGAGACCGCCGGGCGCGGCATGTGGCGGGTGCTCGGCGCGGTCTCGGCCGGCGGGGTGCTGGGCGCGCTGGGGCGGCACGGGGCGGCGGTGCTCTGGCCGGGGAGCGTGTGGACGACCCTCGGCGTCAACGTGCTGGGCTGCGCGCTGATCGGCGTGCTGATGGTGCTGCTGGCCGAGCGGGGCCGGGGGCACGCCTTGGTCCGGCCGTTCCTCGGGGTCGGCGTCCTCGGCGGCTTCACGACCTTCTCGACGTACGCCGCGGACGTGGCCCGGCTGCTGGAGCGGGGGCAGGCGCTCACCGCCGCGGCGTACGCCGCCGGGACGCTCGCGGGGGCGCTGGGCGCGGTGTGGGCCGGGGTGGCGGTGACGCGGGCGGCCGTGGGCGGGGCCGGGGCGCCCTCGTGAGCTGGCTGCTGGTGGCGGTGGGGGCGGCCGTCGGGGCGCCGCTGCGGTACCTGACGGACCGCGCGGTGCAGGAGCGGCACGACTCGGAGTTCCCCTGGGGGACGTTCGCGGTCAACGCGGGGGCGAGCCTGGTGCTGGGGGTGCTGACGGGGGCGGTGGTGTCCTCGGGGACGTACGCGCTGCTGGGGACCGGGCTGTGCGGGGCACTCTCGACGTACTCCACCTTCAGCTACGAGACGCTGCGACTGGCCGAGCGGGGCCGGTGGCTGTTCGCGCTGGCCAATGCGGGCGGTTCGCTCCTGGTGGGGCTCGGCGCGGTCTTCCTGGGGTGCGCGCTCGGGCAGGGGCTCGCGGCGTAGGGCCGGTTCGGGGGCGGTCGGGCCCGGCGGGCCCGTGGAGGGCCGTGGTCCTCGGGGCGGCCGGCGGCCACGGGCGCCTTCGCCGCGGGCCGCCCGGGCGTTCTCCGCCGTCAACCTTGCGTGTCCCTTGTGGGCCAAAGGGAGTTGGGCAGTGAAACCCGCCCGCCGTGCCCCGGAGGTGCCGCTCGTGCGCCAGTTGCCCCCGCCTGTCCGATTGGCCCCAGCCAGATTCGCCGCCGCCGTCCTCGCGGTCGCCGCCTCCGCAGGCTGCATGAGCGTGAGCGACGAGGGAGGCAAGCCGGCGCCGTCCCGTTCGGCGGCCGGGCGGGAGGCGGCGGCGGCGGAGCACGACGGCGGCCGGGCGCAGACCGGGACCGGGATCGGCCGTACGAGCGGACGGGTCCAGGAGGACCGCGGCGGCGGCAGGAAGGCGAAGGACGACAAGGCGCGGGACGATCCGAAGAAGAGCCCCGGCGCGTCGCCCGGTGTCTCGGCCGCGCCCTCGAAGAGCCGCGAGGCCCTGCCCCGGGGCGGACACCCCCGGCCGAAGCCGCCGCGCCCCGGTGTCCCGGCGCCGAGTCACGACACGCCGGCGCCGACGCAGCCCCCGGAGCCTCCCGAGCCGCCCCCGGCCACCGAGCCGCCGCCCCCGGAGCCGTCCGAGACGGAGCCGACCCCGCCGCCGCCCTCGGCATCGCCGGCGGCGGACACGCAGACGGCGGCGATGGGGCAGCGGCGCGAACTGCGACGCGAACCGGAGGCATCGCCGCAGGTGGGGCCGGTGTAGCGACCCCGGTTTGCCAGAAGGGGGGGAGGGTGCGTATGGTTATAGATCGTTTGATCCCATTGCCCGGCGCCATTGAGTTCTCGTAAAGAACGAGGACCTGGAGCGCCCCGTGGCGCGTACTCTCCCTTACCGTGACTGACCGCACTGAGGCGGTCGATTTGCGATTGATTTGCGATTTCACGGAGTTTGGGCGCGTGCCGAGACTCCGAGAGGTTTCGCATTTCGTATGTCCATTTCCAGCACTGACCGCACCGCCATGCCCGAGAACGAGACGGTCGTAGAGGCCGCCGACGTCATCGAGGCCGCCGAGGTCATCACCGAGGCCCCCGCCGACACCGCCGAGCTCGCCGACAGCACCGAGCTCGCCGAGAGCGCCGACGCGATCGAGGCCGACGAGGCCGACGAGAACACCGAGCCCTCCGTGACCTTCGCCTCCCTGGGCCTGCCGGACGGTGTCGTCCGCAAGCTGGCGCAGAACGGTGTCACCAGCCCCTTCCCGATCCAGGCCGCGACCATCCCGGACGCCCTGGCCGGCAAGGACATCCTCGGCCGCGGCCGTACCGGCTCCGGCAAGACGCTCTCCTTCGGTCTGCCGACCCTGGCCCAGCTGGCCGGCGGTCACACCGAGAAGAAGAAGCCCCGCGCGATCATCCTGACCCCGACGCGTGAGCTCGCGATGCAGGTCGCGGACGCGCTTCAGCCCTACGGCGACGTACTCGGCCTGAAGATGAAGGTCGTCTGCGGCGGTACGTCCATGAGCAACCAGATCTACGCCCTGGAGCGTGGCGTCGACGTCCTCGTCGCCACCCCGGGCCGTCTGCGCGACCTCCTCAACCGGGGCGCCGCGTCGCTCGAGAACGTCCAGGTCGCCGTCCTCGACGAGGCCGACCAGATGTCCGACCTGGGCTTCCTGCCCGAGGTCACCGAGCTGCTCGACCAGATCCCCGGCGGCGGCCAGCGCATGCTCTTCTCCGCCACCATGGAGAACGAGATCAGCACGCTGGTCAAGCGCTACCTGACCAACCCGGTCACCCACGAGGTCGACAGCGCCCAGGGCAACGTCTCGACCATGACCCACCACGTCCTCGTCGTGAAGCCGAAGGACAAGGCGCCGGTCACGGCCGCGATCGCCGCCCGCAAGGGCCGCACGATCATCTTCGTCCGCACCCAGCTGGGCGCGGACCGCATCGCCGAGCAGCTCCAGGACTCGGGCGTCAAGGCCGACGCGCTGCACGGCGGCATGACGCAGGGCGCCCGTACGCGCGTCCTCGAAGACTTCAAGAAGGGCTACGTCAACGCCCTGGTCGCCACCGACGTCGCCGCTCGCGGCATCCACGTCGACGGCATCGACCTGGTCCTGAACGTCGACCCGGCCGGTGACCACAAGGACTACCTGCACCGCTCGGGCCGTACCGCCCGCGCCGGCAAGTCGGGCGTCGTGGTCTCGCTCTCCCTGCCGCACCAGCGCCGCCAGATCTTCCGCCTCATGGAGGACGCGGGCGTCGACGCCTCGCGCCACATCGTCGGCGGCGCGGGCGCGTTCGAGCCGGAGGTCGCCGAGATCACCGGCGCCCGCTCGCTGACCGAGGTCCAGGCCGACTCCGCGAACAACGCCGCCAAGCAGGCGGAGCGCGAGGCCAAGGAGCTCACCCGTGAGCTGGAGCGCGTCCAGCGCCGTGCGACCGAGCTCCGCGAGGAGGCCGACCGCCTTGTCGCCCGTGCGGCGCGCGAGCGCGGCGAGGACCCGGACGAGGCCGTCGCCGAGATGGCGAAGGCCGCCGAGGCGGAGCTCGCGGCCGCCGAGGCCGCAGCCGCCGTGCCGGCGCAGGTCCCGGACCGCCGTGACGACCGCGGCAACTACCAGCGCCGTGACGACCGTGGCGGAGACCGCGGCGGTGACCGTGGTGGCTTCCGCCGCGACGACCGCGGTGGCGACCGTGGCGGCTTCCAGCGCCGTGACGACCGTGGTGGCGAGCGCGGTGGTTTCCAGCGCCGTGACGACCGTCCGGCGGGTGGCGACCGTGGTGGCCGTCCGTTCGAGCGTCGTGACGACAACCGCGGCGGTGGCTTCCGCCGCGACAACGACCGCCGTGACGACCGCGGTGGCGACCGTGGCGGCTTCCAGCGCCGTGACGACCGCCCGGCCACCGGTGGCGGCTTCCGCTCCGGCGGCGCCGACCGTCCGTTCAACCGCGACCGTCGTGACGACCGTCCGGCCACCGGCGGCGGCTTCCGTTCCGGCCACGACCGCCCGCAGGGCCGTCGTGACGACCACCGCGGCACCGGCACGGCGACCGGCTCCTTCGGCCGCCGCGACGACAAGCCGCGCTGGAAGCGCAGCTGATCCCCTGATCAACCGGTCGGCGTGACCGCCGACCTGCGAAGCGGGCCCGTTCTTCACGAACGGGCCCGCTTTTCTTTTCCCTTTCGTCACACACGTAACTGCTGTTACGCTCCGCGCACTTGCATGGGGGAGCACTGCCGGGGGGCGTGGCTCGATTCACTTCGCCGACGGCGCGCGCGACACGCAGCCGCCGTCGCTTCCCCGTGCCTTCTTCTGGCTCCCGGGGAGGGAACCGAGTGACACGTCATGCCCTTGCGCGCGGCACGATCGCCGCAGCCATGGGAATAGGGCTCACCGCAGTACTCGTGCCGCCGCACGTCGCGGCGGCGGACGGTGGCGTCCAAGGGGCGCAAGAGGTCGTGATTCCGGCGGAGTCGCGCGACACCGTCCGGCGGGCGGACCTTCAGGTGGGAATCGCCACCCGCGGTGCTGACGGCACCGGGCAGAAGGGCGTCTTCCACACCGAGGAGGGACTGACGGGCAAGCTCTGGACACGTTTCGAGGACGGCAAAACCTTCCCTGTCGGCCCCGCGCAGAACGGCGGCAGCGCCCAGCCCACGGGGAGCGACGCACTCGCCCACTCCGACGGGCGCAGCGTCGAGCTGCGTGACGCGGCCGACGGTTCCGTACGGACGATCACCGTCCCCGAGGGACAGACCTACGGGGTCACGTACGGCTCCACCGCCCTGACGGCGGAGCGGGTCCCGAACGGCGACGGCACGAACACCGTGACGCTCCACCTGCTGTCGCCGACCGCCGAGGGCGGCACCCGTGACGTGCCGGTGACCGGAATACCCGAGGGCGCGACGCTCATCGGGCCGAGGACCGGTGACGACACCTCCATCGTGGTCATGGCCGAGATCGGGGGCACCGGCCGGGCGATCGTCATCGACAAGGCCACGGGCGTGGTGAGCGGAGTCACCGCGCCGCTGCACGGCACGACCATGCACCCCCGACTGACTCCTGACCGGCTCGTCCTCTACAGCTCGACCGAACACACCTGGCTGTCCGTTCCCCGTGACGACCTCTCCGCCACCCCGACGCCGCTGCGACCGGGGGCGGAGCCGTCCAACCACCTCACCGGGTGGGCGGTGGTCGGCGACTGGCTCGTGTACGTACCGCGCTCCTCCACGGTCCAGGCGGTGCCGCTCGCGGGAGGGACGCCGGTCACACTGCTGGGCAGCAGCACTCGGACCGTGCTGACGGGGCCGGGCGGGACCGCGGTGGCGATCGGCGGCCAAGGGGCCCACGACTGGGGCATACGCCGCATCACCACGGGTCCGGACGGCAGCCCCCGAGTGACGACCGTCAAGAAGCTGGACCCGGTGCCCGCCGTTGTGGAAGGGCTGTCGCTCGCCCACGGGCGGCTGGCCTTCGCGGACGACGACGCGGGCGCGCGGCGCGGCTACGGGCGCACGCTGAACGCCACCGGCACCCCGACGTACGGCGCGCGCACGCCGCTCACTTCGAGCAGCGCGAGCCTGCCGTGGTGCGCGGACGACGATCCGGTCTGCGGCGGCTTCCACGGCGTCGGCGACGGACGGGTCGCGTGGCTGGACCGGGACTCGGAGGAACGTGATCTCGTGCGCGTCCAGGGCGCCGACGCCGACGACGGCCGCACGCTGGTCGTCCCCGAGGGCGGGGAAATCACCTCCGTCACCCCGGACCACCTGATCCACACCTCCCAAGCGGCGGGGAAGCAGACCGTCTACCGCCTCTCCGACGGCAAGGCACTCGTGCAGCGCGCCCCCGGCGCCGCCGCCGTCTGGGCGGGGCGGCTGTGGACCCCGGGCGCGGCGAAGGGCGTGGTCACCGCGCGGGACCTCGCCGCCGGGACGACCGTCGAGACGGCGGACACCGGCGCGAGCTGCGTGCCCGAGGAGCTCCAGGCGGTCGGGCGCTGGGTGTACTGGAGCTGCCCCTCGGGCGGTCCCGCCGGGGTGTACGACCGTACGGAGAAGAAGTCGGTGCGCGTGCCTTCGGGCGAGGCGCTGCTCGGTGACGGGTGGCTCGTCACGCACGACGAGGCCGCCGGGAAGCTCGTCCTCACCGCCGTGGACACGGGTGAGGCCCGCAGCCGTACGGTCGGAGACCTGCCCGGCACCGGCGTCTCGCAGCGGCACGTGCGGTGGACCGTCGACCGCTTCGGCGGGAACGCCGCCTACGTCGACGTCGACGAGCAGGTGCACCTGGTGCCGTCCGGGGTCCTCGGACAGCGCTTGACCACGGCCGGGGCCCCGGCCGACAGCACGAAGATCACGGCGCGCGCCTTCGACGCCGTACCGCAGACCGTCACCACCACTCCGCTGTCCAAACCCGCCGCGTCCTGGACGCTGACGCTGCGCGACAGGGGCACGGGCAAGGTCGTCGACACGGTACGCGGCGGGGCCGTGCGCGAGCGGCTCGCCGCGCACTGGCACGGCATGGTGCCCGGCGCGCAGGGCGATGTGCCCTTCCCGAACGGCACGTACGCCTGGACGCTGTCCGTCGCGCCCGCCGACGGCAACGGCCCCGCGCTGGAGCGGACGGGTACGGTCGCGCTGCGGGGCGCCTCGCCCGTACGCCACGACTTCGCCGGGGGCGACGCCGTCGGGGACCTGCTGACGCTGAACTCCTCCGGCAGCCTCACCTTCCAGCACGGGACCGGGACGGGGACGTTCTCCGGCAAGACGTCGGGCGGCGGCTGGCCGACCTCGGCGTACGCCGTGCCGTTCGGCGACGTGAACGGCGACCTGTGCAACGACGTGCTGGTGCGGCAGCCCTCCGGCGAGCTGCGCGCCTACCGGCCCGGCTGCGGGAAGCCGCTGACGCCGTCGACGGCGTACACCTCGGTCGGCACCGGATGGGGGCAGTACGACGTGCTGACCTCGCCCGGCGACATGAACGGCGACCGCCGCGCCGACCTGGTCGCCCGTCAGGCGTCGAGCGGAGACGTGTACTTCTTCGCCGGAGCGGCGGGCGGGAAGCTCGCCGGCAAGGTGAAGATCGGTTCGAACTGGAAGACGTACGGGCGGATCGCCGGCGCCGGTGACCTCACGGGCGACGGCCGGGCCGACCTCCTCGCGCACGACAGGTCCGGCGGCCTGTGGCGCTACGAAGGGACCGGCGAGGGCACGTTCAAGGGCCGCGTGCAGGTCTTCAAGGACTGGGGAAGGTCCTACAACGCCCTCGTCGGAGCCGGTGACCTGAACGGTGACGGCAAGGCCGACATCGTCGTGCGCGACTCCGCGGGCAAGCTCTTCCGCAACGACGGGAACGGCCGCGGGTCCTTCGGCGGCCGCACCCAGGTCGCCACCGGATGGCAGGGCTACAAGGGGCTGTTCTAGGGCTCCGCCCTTCCGCGACGGGCCGGGTAGCCGATACCCGATCGGCTACCGGGCTCGCTGCGGCTATGCTCGGGGGTGATTCGCCGAGGGCCGTTAGCTCAATTGGCAGAGCAGCGGACTTTTAATCCGTTGGTTGTGGGTTCGAGTCCCACACGGCCTACCGCCCGAGGCGTCCGGGGCATCCCGGTCGACCCGCACGTCAGCGCCCCGCCCGATCCGATCGGGCGGGGCGCCGACGCGTGCGCGGGCGGGTGCTCCGACATGCGGGTGCGCAAAAGCGTGGGAACACTGGTGGGCATGACGGAAAAGGCGCTTCTCGAAGGCGGGCCGGACGATCTGCGGGACCGGATCGTGCCGATCACGCCACCCGGACAAGAGCTGAAGATCCCGCACCGCGGCGGCTACGAGCACTTCAAGGTCACGTCGCGGCACCAGGAGACCGACCAGGGACGCGTGACGGTCTACGAGTGGTGGGAGCGCACGGAGATCGCCGAGTAACGGCGCTCCGGCGCGGGCGGGTTGAGCGGATCCGGCCGCGGGCCCCGGCCCGCCGGCCGTACCGGCGGCGGGGGCCCGTGGGGCGCGTGGTCGGGAGCGGTCCCCCCATGGCGTACAGTTGGGTTCAACGACGCGGGGTGGAGCAGCTCGGTAGCTCGCTGGGCTCATAACCCAGAGGTCGCAGGTTCAAATCCTGTCCCCGCTACTGAAGACGAAGGCCCGGATCTCGGAAGAGATCCGGGCCTTCGTTGTGTCCGCTGTCGTGTCGCGGACCGCCGCGGCCCCCGCCCGTCCCCCGTTCGGCCGCTCCCGATGGCCGCGCCGCGCGGCGGCGGCCAGCCTGGGCAGGGCCCGGTACCGTCCGCAGCCGGGTACGCGGCGAGGAGACCACGGTGGGGAAGAAGGGCGGGGCGGCCTCGCGGTTCGTCCGCGCGCTGCCCGTGCTGCTGATCGCGCCGAGGGGCAGCAGGACCGCCGGAGGACCGTGAGTCTGATCAGGCGTCCCGGGCTGCCGGACGGCCGAACCAGTGCAGGCTCTGACCGTGCGGCGCGGTGAAGGCGACCGCGCGTTCGTCGAGGGCCAGGGTGAGCAGGTGCTCGTCGTCGGGGGCGGGGGCGTCGAGCCACGGCAGCACGGTGTGGTGCTCGTTGGAGATCCAGTGGCCGGGCAGTTCGCGGACGAGCGCGGCGAACCGCTCACGGCGGGCGAGCGGCAGGTAGGTGAGCACGGCGGTGTGGAAGACGACCAGCGTGGCGTCCTGGGGAGCCTCGGCGGCCAGCGCCGGCAGTGCGTCGACCAGGTCGCCGCGGACGATGCGGGGCCGGGGAGCCGTACGCACGGCCTCGACGGCGGCGAGCTGCCGGCGCGGGCGCTCGGCGGGGCCGGGCCAGATCAGTGACTGGAGCCAGCGGATGTCGTCCTCGGCGGTGGCGTCGAGCGGGTTGAGGTCGATGCCGGCGCGCCACACGACGTCCGGGAGCGCGGTGGGCAGCGGCACGGGGCCCTCGGTACGGCAGTGGAAGGTGACGGGGGAGGCGCCGAGCACGGGGCCTTCGTCGTACCGGTAGGCGTAGCGGTCGGGGTGGAGGCACAGGCCGGCCGAGGCGCCGACCTCGACGAGCGCCAGGGGCTGGGGGAGGGCGGCGAGGAGGGGCAGCAGGGTGGCGCAGCGGGCGGGCTCGTTGGTCTGCGTGAACCGTTCGAGTACGACGGTGCGCACGGCGTCCCAGTGCGCCAGGGTCCAGGCGCGGAAGGACGCCCAGTCCTCGTACCGGCCGCCGAGGTAACGGACGGCGGCGAGGAGGAGATTGGGCTGCTGCTTGTTGCCGGGCGGGAGCGCGGCGACGAGGGCGCAGAGGTCTCCGTCCTCGCTGATGCGGGCGGTGAGTTCCGCGTACAGGGGAGAGACGCCGCGGGCCTGCTGCTCGGAGAACTCGCGGTAGCGGGCGGCCACGGACTGCGTGCTGTTGACAACCATGTGCCGAAGTTAGCCGCAGGGAACGGCTCGCCACGCTGCGTAGTCGGGGGATGCCCCTCCGCATAACGATTGACGAACCGTCATGCGACGGATGTTTTCTGAGTGGCGGTCAACTCGTCCGGCTGTGATGGCTTGTGTCCTGATTGGTTCAGGGCGAGGCCCTTAACGATCAGTTGGAACAGCTTGGAATCCGGAGCCGGTGTCTATTAACGTTCGATAACGCAGCGCGGTCGTCCCAGTCGTCGCAAGAGACGGCACCGTGCGCACGCGCCGAATCCCGCGAGGGAACCGGGGAACCACGTTCCTTGGGGTGAATCGGGCCGCTCCGTACCCACGGAGAGGCTCGTAGGAGACCTTCCTGCTCCGAACCCGTCAGCTAACCCGGTAGGCGAGAAGGAAGGAAAGGAGCACGCCCACGTGGCGTCCAACAGCCCTGCCCCCCACACCGCCATGCCCCCCTACGGGGCGGCCCACGACACCGGGAACCACGTCGGCGGGGAGGGGACCTGGGAGGAATGGAATCCCACCGAGGAATCCGTCCGTCCCGTGCGCGGCCGTCACCGGGTCGCCAAGCAGCGCGGCGGTCTCGGCCGCAGCTCCACCGTCCTCGGCGTCGGCGTCATCGCCGCTGTCGGCGCGGGTGGCATCGCCACCGCCCAGGACAAGCCGGCCATTTCGATCTCCCTTCCCGACGCGATAGCGGACTCGCTTCCCGACGCAGACCAACTACCCGGTGTCGGCGCTTTGATGTCCGACGACGCGGAACCCGACGCCGGTGAGGCGGGCGAGGCGGTCCTGGCAGCCGCCCCCCTGACGACCGCAGGCGTCACCACCGCCGACGCGCAGCAGGGCACCACCGACGCGGGCGAGGCCCTGCGCGCCCGCATCCTCCAGCAGGCCGAGCAGCAGCAGACCGCCGCCGACGCCGAGGCGAAGGAGGCCGCCGAGAAGGAGGCCGCCGAGAAGGCCGCGGCCGAGGCGCAGAAGCAGCAGAGCGCGGCGGAGGCCGAGGCGGCCGAGGAGAAGCGCGAGGCCGCGGAGAAGAAGCGCGAGGCGGAGGCGGAGGCCGCGCGCAAGGCCGAGGCGGAGCGGCTCGCCAAGCTGGCCGCCAGCTACTCGCTGCCGACCTCCTCGTACACGCTCACCTCGACCTACGGCCAGTCCGGCGCGATGTGGTCCTCCGGTCAGCACACCGGCCTCGACTTCGCCGCCCCGACGGGCACGCCGGTCAAGGCCGTGCACGGCGGCACGATCAAGTCCGCCGGCTGGTCCGGCTCGTACGGCTACCGCATCGTCCTGGAACTGGAGGACGGTACGGAGATCTGGTACTGCCACCTCTCCTCGATGACCGTCACGTCCGGCGACGTCGGCACGGGCGACGTCATCGGCCGCGTGGGCGCCACGGGCAACGTGACGGGCCCGCACCTGCACCTCGAAGTGCACACCCCGGACGGCGCCGGCGTCGACCCGGCCGCGTGGCTGCGCGGCAAGGGCCTCACCGTCTGACGGCTCCGGCCCTTCGCACCGCACTGTGCCGGGGTGTCCCACGGTTTCCCGCCGGACACCCCCGCGCGGCGCCCCTTTCGCCGGCAGCCCTGACGCACGCCCCCCGCGCCCAGGGCTGCCGGTCCGCGTGCGCGTCCGCCTCGGCTAGCCCTGCCGGTACGGGTTGTACACGGCGTAGTCCTGATGCGGCGGCGGCCCGTACCCGTACCCCTGTCCGTACCCGTACGGCGGCCGGGCGGGCGGCCACGGCGGCGGGGTCCGCACCCGGCCGGTGGCGCGCGCCGCGTACTCCAGGGCCGGACCGGCCACCTCCCTGCGCTGCCAGAGGTGGTGCAGCAGCTCCTGCTCACGGGCCGTGAAGTCCGCGTCCAGCGCACCCCGGTGGGCGCGGTGGCGGAGGAACGCGAGCGACGTGGCTGAGGCTTCGTACTCGGCCACGGCACGGGCGGCGGCACGGCCTCCGGTGCGCCCCGCCCCACCGTTCGAGTACGTACGCGCCGCCGCGCCCCGCGCCAGCGCCCGCGCCCGCATCGAGGAGAGGGCGAGCGGCTCGGCGGGCAGCAGCCAGCCGGCGGCGGCGTACGCGGGCAGCTCGGCGGCTATCGTCCGCAGCTCGCGCTGACGCGTCCACACCACCAGCCAGGTCAGCAGCCCGAAGGCGGGGACCATGAAAGCGCCGTACACCGCGTAGAAGCCGTAGGCCCCGAAGGCCGCCGAGCCGTTCCACAGGGCGTGCATCCCCATCGCGCAGAGCAGGCCGGCGACGGGCGGCGCGACGCGCCGCCACCGGCCCCGGCGCGTGGGCACGAGCGCGGCCAGACCGAAGCCGATGCCCGTCAGCACCGTGAACAGGGGATGCGCGAACGGCGACATCACTATGCGTACGAAGAAGGTCGCCGCGGTCACCGACGCGAGGCCGGACGCGCCGGCCTGCTGGTCCTCCCCGAAGGCGTTGCCGAGGTAAAGGATGTTCTCGGTGAAGGCGAAGCCGGTCGCCGTGAACCCGGCGACCACCACGCCGTCGACGACCCCGGTGAAGTCGCGTCTGCGGAAGACGAAGATCAGCAGCACGGCCGCCGCCTTCGCGCTCTCCTCGACGACCGGGGCTATCACCGTGGCGCCGAGGGATTCGGCCCCCGCCGGATCGGCGGTGGCCGTGGCTATCCAGCGGGTCGCGAAACTGTTCGCGATGATCGCGACGAGCGCGGCCGCGAACGCGCCCCACGCGAACGCGAAGAGGAGGTTCCGCCAGGGCTCGGGCTCCACCCGGTCCAGCCAGCGGAACGCCGACGCCAGCAACGGCACCGGCAGCACGGCGAGCCCCAGACCGACCAGGAAGCCCTGCGTGCCGGTCTGGTCGCGGACGATCGCGAGGATCACCAGGGCGCAGAGCGCCAGCGCCGTGATCACCGCGCCCGCGCGCACCGCCCTGGTGCGCCACCAGGCCCGGCGCGGCCGGTAGCGCCAGTGGGCAGGCGGCGGTACGGCGGTGAACCGCGGCTGCTGCTCGCAGTCCGGGACCGCCGGGTGCTGCCGGGGGTGCGGAGCGCTTTCGTACACCCGTCGACCCTAACGAGGGCCTCCGACAGTGACGATGGGGCCTGCGGTCCGGGCGCGGCCGGCTGGGCCCACCGGCCGCCCGGGCGCACCCGCCGGGCCGCGGGCCGTCAGCTCGTCCGCCCGGCCGTTCGGCCCTGGCGAGAGGCCGTCCGTCCGGCCGTCCGCCGGCGCCGGTGCGTCAGCGGCGGCGGAAGAGCAGGTCGTTCACGACATGGCCCTTGTCGAGGCCCTGGCCCTCGAACCGGGTGAGCGGCCGGAACGCGGGCCTGGGCGCGTAGCCGCCGTCCGGAACGGTGTTCTCGAAGTCGGGGTGCGCGGAGAGCACTTCCAGCATCTGCTCGGCGTACGGCTCCCAGTCGGTCGCGCAGTGCACGATCGCGCCGGGGGCGAGGCGGGGCGCGACGAGGTCCAGGAACTCCGGCTGGATGAGGCGCCGCTTGTGGTGCCGCTTCTTCGGCCACGGGTCGGGGAAGTACACGCGCAGGCCGGCCAGGGAGGCGGGCGGCAGCATCTCGCGCAGCAGGATGATCGCGTCACCGTTGGCGACCCGCACGTTGGTGAGACCGGCACGCTCGGCGAGGCCGAGGAGGTTGCCCTGGCCCGGCGTGTGCACGTCCACGGCGAGGATGCCGGTGGCGGGGTCCTCGGCGGCCATCTGCGCGGTGGCCTCGCCCATCCCGAACCCGATCTCCAGCACGACGGGCAGACCACGGCCTCCGAAGAGCTCGTCGAGGTCGAGGACGCGCTTGCCGTCGATGTCCAGGCCCCACTGGGGCCACAGCCGCTCCAGCGCCTCGGCCTGCCCCGTGGTCACCCTGCTGCGCCGCGGCTGGAAGCTGCGGATCCGCCGCTCGTGGTGCGAACCGGCGGGGTCGGGGGCGGGGCCGCCGGGAAAACGGGGCTCGCCCTTCGCTCGGTGGAAGGGGGAGACGTGGGGGGCGGCGGCGTCGCGGTGCACGCGGGAGGACTCAGACACAATGCCCCGATTCTACGGCGCGGCCCGCCGTGTGCGGAGCGACGAGTCGGCCGGCCGGTCCGCAGGGGTCGAGCCGGGGTCGAGCCGGGGTCGGCCGGGATCCGCGCGGCGGTCCGCGGCTGGCTCCCCCGGGCGGTCCGCGGACCGGTCAGACCGCGGCCCTACCCCTTCACCCCGCCCAGCACCTCCAGCGCCCGCCGCGCCACCTGTCTGCCGATCGGGAGCGAGGCCGTGGCCGCCGGGGACGGGGCGTTCAGGACGTGGATCGTGCGGGGCGCCTCCTGGATCAGGAAGTCGTCGACGAGGGTCCCGTCCCGCAGCACCGCCTGCGCCCGGACCCCCGCCGCGGCCGGCCGCAGGTCCGCCTCGCGGACGTCCGGCAGCAGCCGTCGGACCGCGTCGGCGAACGCGCGCTTCGACAGCGAGCGGTGCAGCTCCCCGGCCCCGTACCGCCAGTGGCGCCGGGCTATCCGCCACGAACCCGGCCAGGCGAGCGTTCCGGCCAGCTCGCGCGGCCGGACCGCCGACCAGGCGTACCCCTCCCGCGCGAGCGCCGGCACCGCGTTCGGCCCCACGTGCACGTTTCCGTCGATGCCCCGCGTCAGGTGCACCCCGAGGAAGGGGAACGCCGGGTCCGGCACCGGGTAGACCAGGCCGCGCACCAGCTCCGGGCGCGCGAGGTCGAAGTACTCACCGCGGAAGGGGACGATCCGCATGCCGGGGTCGTCGCCGGCCAGCCGCGCCACCCGGTCGCAGTGCAGCCCCGCGCAGTTCACCAGGACCCGCGCCCGCACCACCGCCCCGTCCGCCGTGCGGACCGCGACACCCCAGGTCCGCCGGTCCACGGCGGCCACCTCCGCGCCGTACCGGATCTCCGCGCCCGACGCGGCGAGGCTCTCCGCAAGCTGCCCCGCGACCGCCCCGTAGTCGCACACGCCGGTCGTCGCCACGTGGATCGCCGCCAGACCCCGTACGTCCGGCTCGTGCTCCGCGATCTGGGCCGCGCCCAGCTCCCGCACCGGAATGCCGTTCTCCCGCCCCCGCTGCACCAGCGCGTGCAGCCGCGGCAGCTCGTCCCGCTCGGTCGCGACGATCAGCTTGCCCGTGACCTCGTGCGCGATCCCGTGCTCCGCGCAGAACTTGATCATCTCCGCCGCGCCCCGCACCGCGTACCGCGCCTTGAGGGAACCCGGCCGGTAATAGATGCCGCTGTGGATCACGCCGCTGTTGCGCCCGGTCTGGTGCAGGGCGGGGGCCCGCTCCTTCTCCAGCACCGTCACGCGGGTGCCCGGGGCGGCGCGCGTGACGGCGTACGCCGCCGAGAGGCCGACGATCCCCGCACCGATCACCAGCACATCGCAGTCGAAACGGTCGTAGCGGTCGTACGGCATCGCTCACCTCCCACCGCGGCCATGTCCGGATCCGTGCTCCGGGGAAGCGTCCCCGGACTCCCGATGATGCACTGACCCACTGACAACGCCTTCAAACCACCGGGCCACGGCCCCGCCGAGCCCCGCCCCTACGCCGGCGCCACCACCAGCAGCGGCCGAGCCCGACGCCCCTGCACCGCGCCCCTACGCCGGCGCCACCAGCAGCGGCCGCGCCCGCTCCCGCAGCTCCGCGACCCGCGGCTCGTCGCCGTACGGCTCCAGCCGGTGCAGCAGGTCCCGGACGTACTCGGTGGTCCGCGCCGACGAGATTCGCCCCGCGACCTCCACCGCCCGCGTCCCCGCCGCGCACGCCGCGTCCAGGTTGCCGGACTCCAGCTCCGCGACCGCCGACACCACCAGCCGCAGACCGTGGGAACGTACGAACTCCTCCGTCGGCCGCGACAGCGCCTGCTCCGTGAACCGCCGCACCTGCCGCGGCGCCTTCAGGTCGCGGTAGCACTCCGCCGCGTCGGCCGCGAACCGGTCGTACGAGTAGAAACCCAGCCAGGACGGGTCGGCGTCGCCCTCCCGCGCCCGTTCCAGCCAGCCCTCCGCCGCCTTCAGCGCTCCGCCCGCCGCCTGCGCGTCCCCCGCCTTCGCGTGCGCCCGGGCCTCCACCAGCCGGAAGAAGCTCATGGTGCGCGCCGTGGCGAGCCCCCGGTTCCGCTCCAGCGCCGCCTGCGCCAGGTCGACCCCCTCGTCGGCGAACCCGCGGTAGGTCGCCTGGAGCGACATCGACGCCAGGATGTACCCGCCCAGCGGCACGTCGGCCGCCGCGCGCGCCAGCCGCAGCGCCTGGATGTAGTAGCGCTGCGCGGCCTCCTGCTGCCCGGTGTCGAAGGCCATCCAGCCGGCCAGTCGCGTGAGCTCGGACGTCGCGCCGAACAGCGAGCGGCCGACGTCGTCGCTGTACGAGCCGAGCAGCAGCGGCGCCGCGTCAACCCGTAAGCACTCCGGCACCATCGACGAACGCCAGTCCCCGCCGCCGTACTTGGAGTCCCAGCGCCGCGCGTCCTCCGCCGCCTCGCGCAGCTTGGCCACGTCCGCGTGGCCCACCCGCAGCGGCGTCGCGTCGGCCGCCGACTCCTCGGCCGCGGAATCCCGCGCCACCGAGGAGTCGGCCGGTGTTATCAGCCAGCGGGAAGCCGGAGTCGCGTACGCGCTGACCGCGAACGAACCGGCCAGCGACTGCCAGATGCCGCCGCTGCCCGCCCGGCGGCCGGCCAGATCCAGCCGGTACAGCTCGGTCGCCGAACGCACGGCCGCCGACACGTCGCGCGGGAAGGCCAGGCCGACCTCCGGCGCCGGATCCGCGTCCGCGAGCCCGATCTCGTGCAGCGGCACGGGCCGCCCCAGCTTGGCGCCGATGGCGGCGGCGATGAGATGGGGCGCGGCGCCCTGCGGCACCATGCCCTTCGACACCCACCGGGCCACCGACGTCTTGTCGTAGCGAAGTGTCAGGCCGCGTTGCGACCCCAGATCGTTGACCCGCCTCGCCAGGCCGGCGTTGCTGATTCCCGCGAGGGCGAGAACCGTGCCGAGCTTGTCGTTCGGCCCGCGTTGCTCCCTGGACATGCGCCACCCCTCGACACAGACAGCCGTCCGGCGGGACATGGCCGGCCGTTCCGCCCGCACAACCGCGCGGCCAGCCCAGCCGGAATATGCGGCCCGCTCAGAACATCAGTAAACCCAGCGTAGTTCTCCGCCTCCCGACCGTTAAGGGGCGGTGGTCCGTATGGCGAGATTCGTGTAGTTACACGAACGCCCGTGCCGACCCCGTGCTCCGTGCGTGTGGCCGTGCGCCCGCCCTGCGCTCTCGTCGGGCCGACGCCCCGGGCCGTTCCATGGGAGTCGCGTGGGTCGGCCCGCTGCACTGGATCCAGTGGGCTGGGGGACACCGCCGCCTTCATCCCCGCGGGCGGCGGACCGGTCCGGGAGGCGAACAGCGCCTCCCGGACTGTGCGTTCCCCCGCGGCGCCCCTCGGTACCGTCGCGCCCGCAGAATGGCTGAATGGCGCCTGTCGCCCAAACCGGCCGAAGTCCTGTGCACGGCGGGCGCATTGACTTGCCCGTACGGCGTCCACAGGCCCTCCCGCATGCCGTTGTCGTGGCAGCATGGTCCCGAAGCCGCTTCTCGCATTCGTCGATGCCGCTTCGGTACGTGCGTTTGGTTGTCCACAGCCTGTGGAGGCGCGATGCGGTGGTTGGTGGGGTGGAGCAGTGTCGCCGCCAGCTTCGGGACGGTCGGAGCGGTCGGCACGGCCGGCGCCGCCCACCCCTCGTCCCACCCCTCCTCCGACCACGAACCCCTCACCGTGCACCCCGTTGGCTCCCAGCTCCTGTGGGGCGACCCCGACCCCCTGTGGGCCGTCGGTGACTGGCGCCCCGACGAGGTCCGCACCCTCAGCGTCGACCCCTTCACCCGCATCGCGGTCCTCGGATGCTGCGGCGCTTCCGACGAACAGCTGCGCGTCGGCCTCTTCGCGGCGCGCGGCGGCGCACTGCGGCATCTGACGGCGTGGTCCGGCAGCTACACCGCCGTCGTCCAGGTCGGCCGCCGCGTCACCGTGGTCGGTGACCTGGCAGGAGCCCGCCCCGTCTTCTACACGCCCTGGGCCAATGGCACCGCGTACGCCACCGCCGCGCTCCCGCTCGCCGACCTCATCGAGGCACAGCTCGACATCGGCCACCTCGCGGCCCTCCTCGCCTGCCCCGACGTGCCCGAGGCGTTGCGCGACGGCACCCCGTACGCCGGAGTGCGGCGCATCCCGCCGGGGCACGCGCTCGTGCTGCGGGAGGGTTCGCGCGAGATCACCGGGTACGAACCGGTCGCCTCCCTCGCCGTGGCCGCGCCCCAGCTCGACGCGGAGCGTGCCGTCGACGGGGTGCGCGACGCCCTGGTCGAAGCGGTACGGGCCCGGCTCACCGCGCCGCGCCACGCCCCCGAGACGGTGCCGCCCGACCCGGGGCCCGTCCCCGGCATGGGCCCCGCCGACCGCAGGGCCGCACGGGGCGCGCCCGTCCCCGGCATCGGCGCCGACCTCTCGGGCGGCAGCGCGTCCGCGACACTGGCCCTCCTCGCGGCCGGTCTGCCCGGGCTGCCCGGTACGGTCCTGGGCCACGGCACGGGTGCCGGGGAACGGCTGCTCGCCGTCACCTTCAACGACCTGACCGCCGAAGGCCCCGGCGGCGAGGCGGAGTTGCAGCGGGCCGGCGTCATCGCCGCCAACCCACGGCTGCACCACGTCGTCGTGGCCGCCGGGGCGGAAGCCCTGCCGTACGCCGATCTCGACAGCGGCCCGCTCACCGACGAACCGGGGCCGTCCCTGGTCACCGCCGAGCGCCACCGCCGCCGGCTCGCCGCCGGCAGCGCCGACCACTTCACCGGGAACGGCGCACGCCAGGTGCTGGACGCCCATCCGGCCCGGCTCGCCGACCTGTTGATGGACCGCAGACGCCGCGACCTGCTGCGCCCGGTCGCCGCCCTCGCCAAGGTCGAAGGGCCCTCCGCCCACTCCCTGTTCGTGCCGCTGACCGTCTACCGCGCCGCACGCCGCCTCGCCCGTACGCCGTACCGCTCGGGCATCGAGGAGGCGGCGGCCCGCCTCATGGACCGCCGTTTCGACGAACCCGGCGTCCGGGGCGCGGGCACCGCGCCGGCCTCCGCCCTCGAAGCGTCGCTCGCGGCCCTCTCCTGGACGAGACCCGGGCCCGCGGCGCGCTGGCTGACCGGGGAGGCACTCGCTGAAGTATCGGTTCGCCTCCAAGCGTCGGTCACCCGGCCCTCGTCGGTCCAGCGCCCCGGCGAGGCCCGTGCCCGGGCCGCCCTCGCCCGGGCGGCGGCCGACCACCGGGTCTTCGAACAGGCCGCCGAGGTCCGCAGCCAGCGCCTGCACGCGCCCTTCCTCGACAACCAGGTCGTACGGGCCGCCCGTACGCTCCCCGAAGCCCTCCGGGTCCAGCCGGGCGCCCGCGCGGCGATCCTGCGCGCCGTCCTGGCCGGGGCCGGCATCAAGGACCTGCCGCCGGGCTGGGGCGCCACGTCCCACCCCTCCTCGACGGCGGCCGCCCGCACCGGCCTGCGCGCCGCGATCGGCGACCTCATCGCGCTCTTCGACGCACCCCTGCTGGCCGACGCGGGCCTGATCGAGGCCCGCGTCGTACGCAAGGCCCTGCGCGCGGCCGCCGAGGGCGAACCAGTTCCCCTGGACGGCCTCGCCGACCTGGTCTCCACGGAACTGTGGCTGCGCCGCCTGATCTCCCGCCGAGGAACCTGCTGGACCGGCACCGCGGCCCCCCGCCAACGAGCGGTAGCGGGCGGAGTACCCCCGCGCAGGGCCCTCTGAGGCCGCGGTCCGGCTTCTCGGTCGAGGCTCCGGTACCCGCAGGCGGGCAGCACTGCCGGCTACTGACTCCGGGGCTGATCCGGCGCTCGGGACGCTCCCGTCCTCAGTCTTCCGGCGCTCGGTCGCTCGGGCCGCTCCGGCGCTCGGGCCGCTCCGGCCCTCAGCCCTTCCGGTGCTCGGGCGCTCGGGCCCTCAGCCCTTCCGGTGCTCGGGCCGCTCCACCCAGCCCTTCTGGCCCTCAGGCCCTCCGGCCTTCGGCCTGCGTCTCTCGGGCTCGGGCAGGCCCGCTGTAGCACCCCGGCCAGCATGTTCAGCCCCTCCGGCGTTTGAGGAGCGGGGTCCGGGGCGGAGCCCCGGTTCGGGAAGGGGCGGGTAGGGGAAAGCCCCGCGCAGCGGCACCCCGCACCCCGCACCACCCGTACGCCGCCCGCCAGATCCGCCGCCCGCACGCCGCAAGGAGAGGCCCGCTGCCCCCACCCGTCGCGGCCGCACCGGCAAGCGCATCCCGGGGCAAGACCGCAGCACCCGA
Organism: Streptomyces sp. NPDC054887; assembly: GCF_053610585.1. Taxonomy (NCBI): domain Bacteria; kingdom Bacillati; phylum Actinomycetota; class Actinomycetes; order Kitasatosporales; family Streptomycetaceae; genus Streptomyces; species Streptomyces sp. NPDC054887. The sequence continues at coordinate 309,965 of NZ_JBSGYQ010000001.1, forward strand.
CAAGCGCAGTCCGGGCCACAACCGCAGCACCCGTACCCCGCCCGCCCGACCCGCCCCTCACCCCCCGCAGCTGATCCGCGACTGCGCCCAGTCCGCCAGGACCATCGACTCGTGCGGACGCTCCGGCTCCACCACGAGGCGGATCGACTCCCGCCCGGAGATGCCGGCCCGCACCGCCACCGCCGCGTCGTTGCCCCGTACCAGCCCCGACCGCCACAGCAGCGCGCCGTCCCCGTACAGCGAGAAGCGCGCCGCCCCCATCCCCATCGCCATGTCGTCGATGCCGACGAGCGCCTCGTAGGTGGTGCAGGCCCGGTTCAGGTCGATGGTCACGGACGACCTGGCGTGCGTCGTCACGCCGTTCCCGTACCGGACGCCACCGATCGACATGCCGTAGCGCTGCCACAGCCAACTGCTCTCCGTGACGCTCACCTCGGGCTCGGTGTGGTCGCCGAACGCGCCGTACTTCAGGCTGTTCACCTGATACACGACCGGCGCGGGCGGCGGAGCCGACGGCGGCGGCGGCTTCGCGGGCGGCTTCGCGGGCGGCGGCGCGGGCTCCGCCGCCGGCGGCTTCGCCCTGGGCAGCGTCGGTTCCGGCTTCGGCGCGGGCTTCGCCTCGGGACGCGCGGGCGAGGACGACGGCGGCGTGACCGTCGGGGACGGCCCGGGCGGAGCCACCGGCGGCTTCACCACCGGCGCCGCGGAAGGAGCGGGCGGCTCCGGACCGGGCCGCTGCGGTACGGCAGGCCGCGACACCGGCGCCTCGGCCACCGGCTTCGCCCCGGGCTTCGCGTCCTCCCCCGCGAGCGCGAAGACCACCCCCGCCGTCACCGCCGCGGCCACCGCCACACCGATCGCCACCTTCGCCGGGGCGCCCACGGCCTCGGCCGCGGCCGCTCCACCGGCGGCCGAGCCGGAGCCACCGGTCGCCGCCGCGGCGGCCCCCGCTCCGGCCGCCCCCGCCGCTCCGGCGGCGCCTCCCGCCACCAGCCCGGCGCCCTTGACCGCGTACCCGGCGGCGAACCAGCCGATTACCGCGACCGGGAGCAACGCCGGAATCCCGTCGTTCACATCGCTCAGCTCACCGGCCGCCACCCGGCACTTCGCGCACTCCTCCAGATGCTTGCGCAGCCCCCGCTCGGCGCGCGTCCGCAGTCCGCCCCTGGCATACGCGCCGAGCCGGTCGGCGTACCGCGCGCAGTCCCCGCCCGCCGTCAGCGCGCTGCTCACGTGCGCCTGGAGGTACGCCTGCTTCAGCCCTTCCCGCGCCCGGCTCGCCAGCACGGCCGTGGCGTTCGCCGTCAGCCCGAACAGCGGCGCCACGTCACTCGGCGACTCCTCCTCGACCGTGGTGTGCCACAGCACGGCCTGCCAGCGCTCCGGCAGGCTGCGGAACGCCCGCATGGCGAGCGTCCGCTCCGCCTCGTGCATGGCCCGTACGTCGGCTCCCAGTTCCAGGGTGTCGTCGTCCGACGCGTCCACCGAACGGGCGGACTGCGTCGCGAACACGGCGAAGTCCTCGACGAGGTGCTCGCGCCTGGCCGTCTTCGTCCACGCCGCGGCCACCCGCCGCACGGTCGTCAGCAGGTACGCCCGCACGGCGTGCGCGGGCCCCGCGCCCCCGCGCACCGCCTGGAGCGTGCGGGCGAAGACCTCGGCGGTCAGGTCGTCGGCGGTGTGGGCGTCCCGGCAGCAGGTACGGGCGTACCGGCGGACGGCGTCGGCGTGCCGCCGGAACAGCTCCTCGTACGCGCTGTCGTCGCCGCCGCGCATCCGCTCGACCAGCGTCGCGTCCGACAGGAGCCCGTTCGTAGACGCGCCGCCGCCCGCGCTCGTCCGGCCCTCGCGCTGCATGGGGACGCTCGCCTCGTCGCCCTCCACGGCCGGCCACGGCCCCGGCAGCACGGTCCCACCTCCGCCGTCCCCGTCCACGACCTCGCCCGCACGACCGCCCGCAGGCACTTCCCCAGTTCCGTCCGCACGCCCCTGCCCGGGTCCGTTCGCACGCCCTTGCCCCGGTCCGCCCACACGCCGGTCTCCAGGACCGCCGTCCCGGCCGTCCGCACGACCGTCCCCCGCTCCCGATCCGCTCACCCGCCCGGGCCGCCCCTGGCTGGGCACGTGCCGCGCGGGCCGCCCGTCGGACTCCGTGCCGACACGGTCGAGCGGCTCGTCCCGCCCCTCAACACCCATAGCGGAAGCCCCCGTAAGCACCCTCGGACCGTAAATATCCGGCCAAGGGTCCCACAGAGCGAACGGCGTCCCATTGCTCCGAACAGGCAACCACTCATCCGGGGAGTTTTCCCGCAAACGAGCACTAATGCTCACCCGAACGGGGAAAGCTCAACGGATTCGTTCGGACACACCCGGGAAAGCGGAAGGCCCGCCAGTCCGCCACCCGGCGGACGAGCGGGCCGACGGGCGAACCCGCCCGAGTCCCGGCTACGGGATCACGCGGGCCTGGACCGCAGCCCCTCCAGCAGGATGTCCAGCAACCGCGACGAGGCCGCCGCCTGCTGCGCCGCGTCCGGCAGCGAAGGCGCGGCCGTGGCTATCACCAGCAGGACGTCGGCGACCGTCACATCGCCACGCAGTTCGCCGGCCGCGCGCGCCCGGTCCACCAGCCGTCCCACGACCTCCAGCAGCTCCGCCGCACCTGCGTCGTCGGCCCCCGGGCCGTCGGAGCCGGCACTCCGCTGCTCGACCAGCCGGAGCTCGGGCACCGCGGACACCGCCGCGGATCCCGAGGCCACCGGCGCCACGGCCTGCCGCTGCTGCGGCACCCGCAGCCCGGCCTGCGCCGACGCCGGCTCACCGGCGCCCACGACATCACCGCCGTCCAGCCCGTCCCCGCCGTCCACGCCCACCCGCAGCACCTGCGGCGGCAGCAGCCGGCCCGCGCCGGAAGCCACCGAAGTACGCAGGAAGCGGGAGAGGGCCGACCACGGCTCGTCCTCCTGACCGAGGGCCGTACGGGCCTGATCGGTCAGCCGGGAGGTCTCCTCCTCGGCTATGCGGCGCACCAGTACGTCCTTGCTCGGGAACCGGCGGTACACCGTCCCGACGCCGACCCTGGCCCGTCGCGCGACGTCCTCCATCGGCGCCCCGTAGCCCAGCTCGCCGAACACCTCGCGAGCGGCCCGCAGTACGTGCTCAAGATTGCGCTGTGCGTCCACACGCAGCGGTGCGGAACGGGATCCCCCCGCCCCCGCACGCCCGTGGCCGTCGGATGCGACGGCTGTCTGCCAATGAGAGTCCTGAATGTGCATCAGCGTTCCCCCGGTAATGATGTCTCCCCCCGGAGACTCCCCGCCCTGATAGTCGGCCGGGACCGCAGACCTGGCCGCCCCGACGAGATACGAACATAGTTGAGCGCGCGTAGATACAGAAGGGGGTAGTTCCGCACGGAGCGCCCGCCCGATCGGAGTATCGACCAGAACCTTCCTGATTCGGCCACTGCGCGCGCGCCCTTTCCACCCCCTGACCTGCGCACCTTTCCGGTTGAACGGAAATCGCCCGAGCAGGCGCCGCCCGCGGCTTCCAGTCACACAATCTGCCGGGCCTGTGGACAAACTCCGGCGGCCGTTGCGTCATGGGACAGTGACAGAACCTGCGCGCATTCTCGTTGTCGGCGGCGGCTACGTCGGGATGTACACCGCGCTGCACCTCCAGCGGAAGCTGAGAAGCGGCGAGGCCGAGGTCACTGTGGTGACGCCTGATCCTTATATGACGTATCAGCCGTTCCTCCCCGAAGCGGCGGCCGGCTCCATCTCCCCGCGCCACGTCGTGGTCCCGCTCCGCCGCGTCCTGGACAAGTGCAAGATCGTCATCGGCGAGGCCAAGTCCATCGACCATGCCAAGCGCACCGCGACCGTCACGACCCTCGCCACCGAGGAGGAGGGCACCGGCGGCGTCGAGATCACGTACGACGAACTCGTCCTCGCCCCGGGCTCCGTCTCGCGCACCCTCCCGATCCCCGGCCTCGCCGACTACGGCATCGGCTTCAAGACCGTCGAAGAGGCCATCGGCCTGCGCAACCACGTCATCGAGCAGATGGACATCGCGTCCGCCACCCGCGACCCGGCCGTCCGCGACGCCGCCCTCACCTTCGTCTTCGTCGGCGGTGGGTACGCCGGGGTCGAGGCGCTCGGCGAGCTGGAGGACATGGCCCGCTACGCCGCCCGGTACTACCACAACGTTAAGCCCGAGGACATGCGGTGGATCCTCGTGGAGGCCACGGGCCGCATCCTCCCCGAGGTCGGCGAGGAGATGGGCAAGTACGCCATCCGTGAGCTGCGCAGGCGCAACATCGACGTGCGTCTGGACACCCGGCTCGACTCCTGCGCGGACCGCGTCGCCGTCCTCAGCGACGGCTCCCGCTTCCCCACCCGCACCCTCGTCTGGACCGCGGGCGTCAAACCGCACCCCGTCCTCGCCGCGAGCGACCTGCCGCTCAACGGGCGCGGCCGCCTCGCCGCCACCGCCCAACTCAGGATCAAGGGCGCCGACCACGCCTGGACCGCGGGCGACGCCGCCGCCGTGCCCGACCTCACCGCGCCGGAGAAGGACAAGGAGTGCGCCCCGAACGCCCAGCACGCCGTGCGCCAGGCCAAGGTCCTCGCGGAGAACGTCCTGGCCTCACTGCGCGGCGAACCGCTGAAGAACTACGAGCACAAGTACGCCGGTTCCGTCGCCTCACTCGGGCTGCACCAGGGCGTCGCGCACGTCTACGGCCGCAAGCTCAAGGGCTATCCGGCCTGGCTGATGCACCGTACGTACCACCTCAGCCGGGTGCCGACCTTCAACCGCAAGGCCCGCGTCCTCGCCGAGTGGACACTCGCCGGACTCTTCAAACGCGAGATCGTCTCCCTCGGCTCCCTGGAGCACCCGCGGGCCGAGTTCGAACTGGCCGCGGGCGGCAAGCCGCCCAAGAACAAGTGACGACTGTCAGTGCGGTCGGTCACACTGGGCGTGTGACCATAGGCTGGCTCACGCCCGATCAGAGTCACCCGCTGTAACGGCACGGCAGTCCCTCCCCCCACGGCAACCGCAGCGACCACAGCAAACGCAGCGACCACAGCGTCAGTGACACAACGCAACGCGACACCATGAGGCTTGAAAGTCTGTGAACTTCACGCGCTGGAGCGCCCGTCTCCCCGGAACGCAGCGCCGCGCCGCAGCGCGGAGCGACCGCGGCTCCGTCCCGGCGGCCCGCGTTGAGTACGGCCGGCCGTCCGAGCCCGGGCCCGACGCCCACGCCGCGCCCGGCGACGCCGGCCTGCCCCCGCCGGGGCCCCTGACGGACCTCTCCGTCTGCGAGATCCTCGGCCGGCTCCCCGCCCTCGTCGCCCTGGTCTACGGGCCCGACCACCGCGTCGCGTACGTGAACGACGCCTACGCCGCAGCCTTCGGCCCCCGCGAGCCCGGAGCCCCGGCCGCCACCGCACTCCCGGAGCTCGACGAACTGGGCCTGCTCCCGCTGATGGACCAGGTCCTGCGCAGCGGCACGCCCCGTACGGTCAAGTCCCGCAAGGTCCCCAAGGGCGGCTCGTACACGATCACCTGCACGCCGATCGAGCCCCCGGTCGAGGGCGCGGAGCGCGGCGTGCTCGTCTTCGCCGCCGACGTCACCGACCACGCGGAAGCCGCGGAACGCCTGCGCGCCAGCGAACGCCGGCTGCGCGAGACGGCCGTCACCCTCCAGCGCTCCCTCCTCCCGCAGGAGTTGGAACAGCCGGACGACCTGCGCATCGCCGCCACCTACCAGCCGGGCGGCACCGACGCGGCCGTCGGCGGCGACTGGTACGACGTCATCACCCTCGGCGCCGGCCGCACCGCCCTGGTCATCGGCGACGTCATGGGCCGTGGGGTGCGCGCCGCCGCCGTGATGGGCCAGCTCCGCACGGCCGTCCGCGCGTACGCCCGCCTCGACCTGCCGCCCCACGAGGTCCTCCAGCTGCTGGACGGACTCGCCGCCGAGATCGACGCCAGCCAGATCGCCACCTGCGCCTACGCGGTCCACGACCCCAACGAGGGCCGCCTCGTCTACGCGTCGGCCGGCCACCTCCCGATCCTCGTCCGCGACGAGGACGGCACGGTCCGCCGCGCCGAGGACCACACGGGCCCCCCGCTCGGCACCGGCGGCTGGATGCACACCTCGGGCACGATCGCCCTCCCGCCCGGCTCCACCGCCGTCCTCTACACGGACGGTCTCGTCGAACGCCGCCGCGAGGACATCGACGAGGGCGTGGCCGCACTGGAACGCGCGCTGTCCGGCGCCACCGGCACGCCGCAGGTCGTCTGCGACCGCCTGATCCGCGCGCTGGGCGTCACGGCCGAGCACGACGACGACGTGGCGGTTCTGGTCCTCCAGCACCCCACCCGCACCGGCGCCGACGCCGAGCTCTTCCACAACGCCGCCCTGGAACTGCTCGGCGGCGTCGAGGCGGCGCCCAGGGCCCGCGCCTTCGCGACGGGCGTGCTGGCCTCCTGGCGCTTCCCGGTCGAGCTGTGCGACCTGGGCGTACTGGCGGCCAGCGAGCTGGTGGCCAACTCCCTCCAGCACGGCACGCCCCCGATGCGCCTGCGCCTGCGGCGAACCGACCGGCGACTGATCATCGAGGTGACGGACGGCGACGACCACCTGCCGCGCCGCCGCCGCGCCGAACCGGCCGACGAGGCGGGACGCGGCATCTCGATCGTCGCGACCATCGCCTCGTCGTGGGGCAGCCGCCGCACCCCCGGAGGCGGCAAGGCGGTCTGGTGCGAGTTCGCCCTGCCCAACAGCTGACGGCCGACGCCGCCGCGCCCTAGCCCGCCGGGGTGAGTTCCTTCGCCGGCACACCGGAGGCCACGACCCGAGACGTGGCCGGCAGCGGCCGGTCCTGCGCCGGGGTGAGCTGCTTGCCGAGCCGCAGCGCCAGCACGCTGATGCCCAGCGAGAAGACGACGAAGGTCAGGATGTACGGCGCGTGCAGCGACGCGCCCATCGGCCCGCCCACCGCCGGCCCGACGGCCAGCGCGAGCTGCTTGACCAGCGCGAACGCCGAGTTGTACTGCCCGACCATCGACTCCGGCGCCAGATCGGCGACCAGCGGCGCGACGGTCGGCGACAGCATCGCCTCACCGAGACCGAAGAGCGCGTACGTCGAGACGAACGCGGCGGTGGCCATCGTCTGGCCGCCGTGCCCGAGGCCGGCGTACCCCGCCACGATCCACGCGAGGGTCCAGATCAGCCCGACCAGGGCGATGACCCGCGAGCGCCGGTGCCGCTCGACCAGCCGCAGCACCACGAACTGCGCCAGCACGATGACCGCAGTGTTGGCCGCCAGGGCGATGCCCAGCGTCGACGGCTGGATCCCGGCCGCCTCGGTGCCGTACGCGGCGAGCCCCGACTCGAACTGTCCGTAACAGGCGAAGAAGAGGACGAAACCGAGACCGCACAGCTGCACCATCGCCCGGTGCTTCAGCAGCGCCCGCAGACCGCCCTTGGGCGCGGCGTCGTCCTGCGGCATGGCGCCGGCGATGACGGCGGCGCGCGGCAGCCGGACGCTCGCGCCGATCCCGGCGAGCACCAGGAACATGACGGCCTCGATGCCGAAGAGCAGCAGGAAGCTGTCGGGCCGGCTCTCGTCGACGAGCTGGCCGCCGATGAGACCGCCGATGCCGAGCCCGAGGTTCGCCAGGAAGAACTGCATGGCGAACGCCCGCGTACGGGTGGCGGGCGTCGAGCACCAGACGATCATCGTCGCGAGCGCCGGCTGCACCACCGCCGTACCCGCGCCGAGCAGCGCGGCGGACAGCAGCACCATCGGCACACTGGCCGCGAGCCCCATGCACAGAGCGCCGGCCGCGGCCACGACAGCGGCGGCGACCACTACGGGCACGGGGCCGCGCCGGTCGATGGCACGCCCGGTGAACGGCAGGACGAGGAGTGCGGCCACAGCAAAGACGGCGAGCACCACACCTGCTGTACTCGCGCCCAGATCCCGCACCTGGGCGACGTACACATACAGATACGGAACGGTGAACCCGATACCGAACGCGCTCAGCGCGTTCCCCATCTGGATCCGGCGCATCGCGGCGCCCATTGCCCTGGTCACACTCACCTGCCTCATGGTTTCGACGAGAAGAGCTGAAGCCTGAAGACTTCAACACTAAAGTTAGAACCTCAACAGTACACACCGAAGGACTTAAAGGCCAACGAGTCCGTGTCATACTGCGCGGCATGCCTGAGACCCCAGACCCGCACGGCCTCCAGGAGCCGAGCCTCGACGAGCAGATCGCCGCCTACCAGCGCGAGTACGGCGACCTGGACCCGCAGGTGGAGAAGGTCGTCTCGGCCCTGGGCCGCCTGAACCGCCGCATGAACGTCGCGTACGGACGCCAGGTCGCCGCCCTCGGCATCAGCAACACGGAGTGGGAGGTGCTGAAGACCCTCGTGGTCTCCGGAGCCCCTTACCGGCTGGGCCCCGGCGAGCTCGCGAAGCGCCTCGGCCTCACGCCGGCCGCCATGACGCACCGCATCGACCGCATGGCTGCGGACGGCCTGGTCACCCGGGACCGCGACGAGAGCAACCGCGTACGCGTGATCGTGGAACTGACCGACGAGGGCCGCGCCAAATGGCTGGAAGCGATGCGGATGGCGTCGAGCTTCGAGGAGGACCTGCTCCAGGACCTCTCCGCCGAGGAACGCGGCTCGCTCGGCGAGATGCTGATCCGGCTGCTGCGCCGGGTGGAGGACGCCCAGCCGGACGCCGGCGGGCGCCTCACGGACCTCGACTGACGGGTGAACGGCAGGGGTTGACACGGCCCCCGCCGATCCGTAAGGTTCTTCGAGTTGTCACGGAGCCGGAACGGTTCTGCGGCAACCACTCGCCGCAGACGCGGCACACCCAAACTCTGCACGATCTCCACTCGGAGAGAATTTCGGCGTGCCGGAATTCCATTCGACAGGCTCGATTGTGAGCCGCCCCGGAAATCCGCTAGAGTTCAGGGCGTCGGAACGGCCCAACAGCCGGAAAGGCGAAACCCGCTGACTGGGAGTCAGGCCCGAAAGGATCTGATAGAGTCGGAACCGCCGGAAAGGGAAACGCGAAAGCGAAGAACTGGAAAGCGCCGAGGAAGTCGGACGCGAAAGAGTCTGATAGAGTCGGAAACACGAAATGCCGAACGAAAGCCCGGAGGAAAGCCCGAGAGGGTGAGTACAAAGGAAGCGTCCGTTCCTTGAGAACTCAACAGCGTGCCAAAAGTCAACGCCAGA